>NZ_JBALNX010000060.1:0-17513 GCF_036962035.1 Bacillus sp. JJ1773 | reverse complement strand
AATATATGATTAAAAATAATGGTCTAGTTGGTTCACCAGATAGAGTAGCAAAAAAGCTAGATGCTCTTTATGAAGCTGTCGGTGGTTTCGGTACTCTTCTTATTACGGCATATGACTATATTGATCATCCAGAAGCATGGAAAAAGTCTATGAAGCTATTGGTTGAAGAAGTTGTTCCTCGTTTAAAGCATAATCGTAAAGAATATTTTACAACAAAATAAATCAGCGGACTTATTTTAGTAATGAGGCAAATTAGTGTCAGATTAAAGTATGTCTATCTTAAAATGATCCAATGCATTCTGCCTTAGTAACCTTTTAAAATAAGACAGAATGACAGTTTACTGAAAAGAGGGAACGGTAATGGGATTTGAAAATAAGGTTGTTGTTATCACAGGGGCAGCTGGAGGAATTGGTACAGCAGCAGCAAGACTCTTTGCAAAAGAAGGTGCTATCCTGTCACTCGTTGATGTGAGGCAAGAGGGATTAGATAAAGTTGTAAAGGAACTTGAATTATCGAAAGATCGCTTCATAACGACTGTTGCAGATGTAACCAAAGAAAGTGATGTAGAAAATTATGTAAGGCAAACAATAGACAAATTTGATAGAATTGATGTATTTTTCAATAATGCAGGGGTTGTTGGAGAGGTAGCTCCTCTAATTGAGCATACCGAGGAAAACTTAAATTTAATATTGAATGTTAACGTTAAAGGTGTATTCTTCGGTTTAAAACATGTTTTGCGAATTATGAAAAATCAGCAATTTGGGGCAGTTGTAAATACTGCATCTGTTGATGGATTAAGAGGTTCAGCAGGTCTCTCAGCTTATATTGGGTCAAAACATGCCGTAGTTGGACTAACAAGTGCTGCTGCAGTTGAGCATGCAAAGGATGGGATTAGAGTAAATGCCGTTTGTCCAGCGCCAGTTAATACAAATATGATGCGTTCTGTCGAAAGCATGGTCAATTCAAATGATACAGAAAGCGTGAAGAAAGAATTTGCTGATGCTGTACCAATGGGGCGTTATGCCGCACCAGAAGAGATTGCTCAAGTTGTTTTATTTTTATCATCAGACAATGCGTCTTATGTCACTGGAGCATCCTACCCAGTAGATGGCGGACAGACTTCAAGTTTATAAAAAATAGTTAGAAAAAGTTACACATTTGGAGGTTTTCGACATGAGCAGATTAGAAGGTAAAGTAGCAATTGTTACAGGTGCTTCATCTGGAATAGGGAAGGCTACAGCTGAGCTTTTTGCAAAAGAAGGCGCGAAAGTTATTGTAGCCGATATCAATGAATCTGACGGTCATGTCGTCGTTGATGAAATTAAATCTAAAGGACATGAAGCGTCATTTATTAAGCTGGATGTAACAAGTGAAAGTAGTTGGGAAAATGTCACAAGTCAGACAGAAGAAAAGTATGGAAAACTAAATATCCTTATCAACAATGCTGGTACTATAGTCTCGCAGGATTTTGAAGAATCTACTTTGGAAGATTGGAATAAAGTGATGGATGTAAACTCCACAGGGGTTTTTCTAGGGATTAAACATTGTGTTCAATTAATGAAAAAGAACGGCGAGATGTGTTCTATAGTAAACAGATCTTCAATCGATGGTTTAATTGGTGAGGGTCAGGTTTTCGCATATTGCGCATCTAAAGGAGCGGTAACTGTAATGACAAAGGCAGCAGCCCTGACTTGCGGGGAAAAGGGTTATAAAATTCGTGTGAACTCTGTTCATCCTGCTTTTGTTAAAACACCTATCATTGAAGAGGAAGTAAAAGGATATGGTGTTGAAATTGAGGAATACTTAGCTGATGCAATTACTCGGCACCCAATTGGTTATATAGGTGAACCGATAGATATCGCTTATATGGATCTATATTTAGCATCAGATGAATCTAAGTTTGTTACTGGTGCATCATTCCTAATTGATGGTGGATACACAGCTCAATAAATAATAGCTTTGTAATTTATGAAATCCACAAACCTTGTTCGGTTATAGGGGTGAATTTTTTTCGAAATTCCATATGGTGAAATTCATATAATTGAGGCATCTGAAGCAAGGTTAGTGAGATTTCTTATTCAGATTAATAGTGTATAGAAGGAAGGGATGCGGTTTGAGTAATCATGATTTTATAAAAGAAAATATGAAGTCAAAAGACTTTTTTTTGAAAGCGTTATACACTGAATTGGATGAAAGAATTACATTGTTAGAAGATAGAGTAGGTAAAGACACTGATAGAATATCAGCAAAATCAATAATTTTTCCTGCAACGGGTACAGCTTTCATTGTTTTTATTTTTATTTTGAACTTTCTCTGAGGTGAATTAGTCACTAGCTATTAATAAGTTAAACCGATATACCCCTGAAACATTTATTCAAGTAGGAGGATAGATTAATGTCAGATAAAAATAATTCAATCCTAAAAGATATTACCCAAGGATTTGTTCCATCTCTTGCTAGTGAACGTATTTTCGGCTTCTGGGACTTGGTGTTTGTACAATTCGGAATAGCCACTTCATCACTTTTATTATTATATGGTGGTTACACGGGCGTTGGCCTGAATGCCAAAGACTCCATTATTGCTATTGCTTTTTCTAATGCAGTTCCAGTGTTTTTAACATTACCAATAACTGTTTTATTTGCTAGGTACGGGATAGATACGTTTGTTGCTTTTAGAAGTGCATTGGGTTACTTAGGGTCAAATTTCTTATTCTTTTTGTTTGCTGTCCTAAACCTTGGTTATATAGCTATTATTGCGTTCATGGCAGGACAGGCAGCTATTCATTTAACCGGCTTGATCAACGCTCCAGCTTTCCTCACCTCAAGGGGCACCGGGGCGCCACTTTTTTCAATCATTTTTTTTATTATTGCTTATGCGATAGCGTATAGAGGCCCTTTAGCAATTAGAAAGTTTACTCGTATTGGAGTGCCTATGACAATTGTAACCGTTGTTATATTAGGGTCTATTTTGTTTTATACTGAAGGTTTTGGTGGAGTTTTTGCACTGGAACCTGTGGAAAACGGTTTAGTTGCACCGATTGTAGAGATGAATATGGGACTTGGTTTTTCCTATCTTTTGTTTATGGGACAGTATGCACGTCTTGTCAAGAAAGAAAAGGATGTTTTTAATGCCAGTTTTTTAAGCTGGGCTATTTTGGCCCCTCTTGTGATAATGGTTGGAGCACTATTTGCTTTAAAATTTAGAACTCTGGAGCCAACTGATTGGATGTTTGATATCGGAGGAGCTTTCTTTGGCTCAATATTTCTTGCAGTTCTTATTATTGCAAATCTAACTGTTGTAACATTAATTATTTACTCACAAGGGGTAAGCTTTAAAACTGTGTTCCCAAAACAAAAATGGAGCATAGGTTTAGGGACAACTATACCATGTATTCTTTTAATACTAAATTCCAGCTTTTATGATGTAGCGGATATATTCATGACGATGGTAGGTTATGTAATTGCGGTTCTTGGGGGTATTGTAATATCCGATTTTTACCTTGTTAAAAAACAGGTGGTCAATGTACGAGAACTGTATAATCCTAATGGGACCTACAGATATTGGAAAGGTATCAATCCCGCTGCTGTAGTAAGTCTAGTCATAGGCACGGTAGTATATTGGATTATTTACAATCCTCTGACGGGGGAGTCCAGTGTATTATTTAACTTCACAACAGCATCCATTGTAACATATTTTGTCTCTCTTATTAGTTATTATGTGTCATCAAGATATATATTTGCATTTAAAGAAAAGAAGAAAAATCAATACATTAATAGAAAATCGGTATAAAGGAAGGAAAGTTACTTACTTGGTGTAACAAAAGACTGCTCACGCCATAATTATTTGGCTGAATACGTATAGGCGTATCTCAATTGGAGGTTCAGGGCTTAGTGGTTACAAAGAGAAAGCGTTTACGCAATGATTCAAATATACGAAAAGCAACATTAATGCACATCATAATCATTTGAATTCTCAAAATGAATTGATCGATGAAGATATTTCAAAAAGGATAACTAATTCGAGTAAAGATGTTGTCCTAATGTATAAAGCACTAAAGGAGAACAAACATGAGTACCAACATAACTAAGAGTTCTCTCAGTAAAACCGAACACCATCAAACGAAAAAGGTTATTAGCACTATTACAGGCAAGGTTGTTTACGGAAATCAAATTGGCCGCACCATTAGTTTTCCAACAGCAAATTTATCAATTGACACAGGTCATCCCTTTTCTAGAAAAGGTGTATATGGAGTCAAGATTTTCCTTGATGATCAGCAATATACCGGGGTAATGAACGTGGGAACGCGACCAACAGTTCACGAAGAAGGCTTAAAGCTCCATTATGAGGTTCATATTCTGAACTTTGACCAGATGATCTATGGCCAAGTAATAAAAGTAGATGTGTGCTTTTTTGTAAGGGAAGAAATGAAATTTAGTTCCCTAGAACAATTGGTTGGGCAAATAGAGAGGGACCTTGTTTTTGTTCAAAAGAGATTTCAGGGATATAGAATCAGCAAACATGTTGTTCTGAGATAACAAAAGTTTGAACACGATGGCTTGATGTTGAGTTTACAGGAATTTCTTCGGAATGAAAACGTCCTACAATTTCTGAGAATTAGTACATCAAATTTCAAGAAGGGAATTAGTTTCTATGAAGACCTTTCAAGATGATAAGCTTTACCACTTACCAGACATAGTTTTTTCTAAGTTTTGTGAGCAAGAATATAAAGTAAATAAGGGTGTATACAACACTATTGATCAGTGGTTTTTTAATTATGGATTTACAAGTATTGTAGAACGGAGAGAAACAATCATTGATTTTATTCACAACATTTACATGACTGGTAATAAGGAAAAAGTAAAATTTGGTCATGGTGGTCTGACCAAAAAATTGATTGAATATTCTTTCAAAATTAAAAGATACAATATAAAGAATGTTCTATAGAAGTATTGAAGCAGCAAGGCTGTGGGAAGCAAAAATTCAAATTTTTATCATGCTATTCGGTTAATAGAAAATACTTTACTAAAAAATTAAGGAGTGTCTATAATGGGACGTTTAAATGGGAAAGTTGTCATTATTACAGGTGCAGCAGGTGGACAAGGATCTGCCGAAGCCCGAATGTTTGCAAAGGAAGGAGCTAAAATAGTCGCGACAGACATGAATAAACCGGTACTTGATGAAGTAGTGAAAAGTATTGTTTTAGAAAATGGCCAGGCCATTGGCTTAAAACATGACGTCGCTTCTGAAGAAGATTGGAATTATGTCGTTCAAGAGAGCTTGAATGCTTTTGGTAAAATTGATGTTTTAGTCAATAACGCGGGAATTTTGGAGCAGGTGTCCTTAGAAGAATCCACCGTGAAGGGTTGGGATAAAGTAATGGATGTTAATGCTAAAGGGACATTCTTAGGAATAAAGTATGTCATCCCTGAGATGAAAAAAGTTGGTGGTGGATCCATTATTAATATATCATCAGTTGCATCCTTGGTTGGTATTGATCCACCTTCTTATACCGCTTCAAAAGGGGCAGTTCAGTCTCTTACAAAGTCTATAGCCATTCAATATGCAAAAGATAACATTCGGGTAAACTCTGTGCATCCGGGATTGATAAATACGGAAATGGTGCAGATGCAATACAAGGATCCAGAGATGGCTAAAATTTTTGATTCATTTACTCCAATGCCAAGGAAAATGGCGGAACCTGAAGAAATTGCTTACGGAGTCTTGTATCTTGCCTCAGATGAATCATCTTTTGTTACTGGCACACAATTAGTTATTGACGGTGGTGCAGTGGCCCAGTAAGCTAAAAGTTTTTTTCTAATAAACATGAACAAAGGAAAAAACTATATATGATCAGCTTTACGCGAAACTCATTGCCCATTCCCTTCGTGCCCTTTAGTCTCGTACTGATAAAGATACGAAGGGTATTAAATCTAAAGCAGAATGAACAAAAAAAGGCCTGTTAAAACAATTAATTGACTTTGTTTGTTAATTAAAGAGGAGAGAAAAGACATGCGAAAAGAAGAAAAACAAGATTTATTCAAACAAATAATGGGAAGTTATCCGACGGGAGTAACGATTGTTACGACAACGAACGAAAATGGAATGCCCGTCGGGTTGACAGTTAATTCATTTGCTTCCGTATCACTTGATCCACCTATGCTTCTGTGGTCAATTGATCACGGTGTGTCCTCACTTAAAGAGTTTACAGAAGGCGGAAAATTTGCAGTTCATGTATTAGCCGCTGAACAGCGGGAGCTTTGTAAAGTATTTGCAAGCAAACACGAAGATCGTTTTAGTACATGTGAGTGGAGTCTTTCCGAAAATGGGCTGCCAATTATCGAAAACGTAGTCGGTGTGTTTGAATGTAAAACATTTAAAGCAATTGAGGCGGGTGACCATACCGTATTAATAGGAGAAGTAATGGACATTAAAGTCGAAAAAGAAAAAGATCCAATGCTCTATCATCGTAGAGTATTTGGCCCCATTCCTGCAGATTTTTACACACAAAAAACTCCTGTATCATGAGCCGATACTAAACTGCACCCCAATTGTTAGACACCATCTAGCAATTGGGGGTGCTTGCCCTGGTGGGTTCAACAGTATCATTTTCATTAAGAAACGTGTGTGGTCTATGCTGGGATTCAAGTCGTATAAAACAGCCACTTCTATATTGAGTGGCGTTGAAGACAAAGTAGCCAAAATATTGGGCTATTAATATTGTTTTCTTACATTAGTTTATTCTAGGTTAATAGTAAGGCTATTGGTAAACATTTCTTTCTTTTTCGATTTTATACTTCTCCATTTTTCTGTAAAGAGTAGGACGTGATATGTTTAACTCGTTGGATGCCTTTGAAATATTCCCATTATTCCGACCCAAAGCCTTTAGTATGGCCGCACGTTCAATATCTTCTAAATTATAGTCATTAAAAGTATCGTCCTTGTACATGCTCCCGATTTCTTTCTCGGTGTTTTCTTCAGTTCCTATATCATTAAGCATTTTATAGGCTTCTTTTGCAGTGATAACTTGTCCATCAGCCAAAACAATTAAGCGCTGAACCATGTTTTCGATTTCCCTTATGTTTCCTTTCCAATCAAGGGAGCCTAAAAAGTCTAAAGTATCTTCTGATATTTCAATTTTTTTACCTTCTTTTCGACCATACAAGGTTGAGAAATATTTTACCAACTGAATAATATCTTCTTTTCCACGTTCCCGAATGCTTGGAAGCTGAAGGGTTAATGTATTTAAACGAAAAAATAAATCTTCCCTAAATTGATTGTTTCTTACAGCTTCCTCGAGGTTCACATTTGTTGCGGAAATTATACGAACATCAATGGGAATTGGACTGTTCCCCCCTAAACGGTAAATTACTCTTTCTTGAATTACCCTTAACAGATATACTTGTTGATCGAGGGGAAGTTCACCAATTTCGTCAAGAAATATAGTCCCTCCGTGAGCAAGTTCGAATTTACCTTTGGCCCCACCCTTTTTCGCACCGGAAAATGCACCTTCCTCATATCCAAAAAGTTCGCTACTAATTAATTCTTTGGGGATTGCCCCACAGTTGACGGTTATAAATGGGCCATTTCTTCTATCACTGTAATCATGCAGTGCACAAGCAAATTTTTCTTTACCTGTACCAGATTCACCAAGAATCAATACATTAGCTTTACTACATGCAAATTTCTTGGCCTTATGTATAGCTGATTGAAATGCCCTACTCTTTCCTATAAGATCATTAAATGTTATACCTTTGTTCTGAACATCTTTGTATAGGGTGTTCTCCAATGGGAAAATTTGAACAATCCATCCTATAATCTCTTTGTCATGAGATATTGTCTTCAAAACAATCCGAACATCAATTTCATTTGCCAATGTGTCATAAAATTCTACTTCTTTTTCATCAATAGGTATATAGTTCATTAGCTTTGTTATCGATAAGGCAGAAATGTGATGACCAATCCAATTTAATGTCCCCCTAAATAAGGAGGAAGCTTTTTCGTTCAAATGTATAATCTTTTTATCTGTATTAATTACAATTATTGAACACTGGCTACTATAATATCTTTCATTATAGTAATTTATTAAATGATATTCCTTTCTTAAATAGTTATTTTCCACTGCTCTTTCAATAGAAGATGCACATGAATGGACAAAAGCAAAAGTATGTTTATTAAACGATTTTATAGGCGCTGAGAGATCAAGCACTCCAAAAACTTCATTAGTTCTTTTGTTAAAAATGGGAACTGAAAAAGATCCATAGTCATGAAAAATTTGAGCGAAATGAAAAGCCCCACCAATAAAAAAAGGTTTCTTATGCTTTAAAGCTAAGTTTACAGGGTTTGTGCCCATGGATTGTTGATCTACACTTCTGCCAGGAATCATATCTATACTTTGAAACTTATCAATTAACTGAGAATCGCCATACTGAGCTGTAATAATACTTTTTGAATCAAAAAATCCAATTGCTGAAGAGGAGGTTTCTAAAAATAAACTCACATCTTTTAGAGTATCTTCTACTGCGATATTTAGTAACCTATTTTTTTCCCTATCGGTTTCATTATAAACAACGGGACAGCTTGAAATGAAAGGGTCAACGTTCAACTGCTTATCTAAATTCCAAGATTGTGCTATTAAGGGAGGGACATTATCGTCTATAATCCCATCATAAATAAACCTTTCCCATGAACTTTTCAAAGTGTTCTGGTTATCTGATATGTAGCCATACATTTTTCCCGTAATCATTTGAACAGTTCCCCCTTAAATTAGTACATTAGATATACAAAAGGTTAGTTTATCTATGAGAATATTACCCGTATACATTTGTTAAGAAGTTGTAAGAGAGACTATTATATATCATATAACTGAAAGAATATTAAAAATATTCTTATGACATTATGAGTTCTCGCCTTAAATTAATTTATAGCATATCACAATTTTTTTCAGATTTGAATTTATATTTTTCTGAATTTTTATTTTATTGGGGAAAAGTCTAATATCCGTCCATATTGTGTATTGCACTTTAATCATATTCAAAATTAAAAGGACCTAGTGCACATTAGTTGAATTATCCACCTACAGTAATATTATCCTGATCATAGAAGTACAATTCCAGTTATAATGATGTGTTAATAAAGAAAACTCGCCGATTGGCGAGCCTAGAAAGGATTTAAATTGGTTATTCGCCCGTTTCAAAAGATAAACAATAATCTGTTACGGTGTGGACTTTATACTCTGCCGTGCAGTTTCCTGGGATAACCAATTCGGTGCCTGCAGTGTAACGTTTCCACTCTGTTTCCCCCTCTAGTAAAACATCAAAAACTCCAGAAATAATCTCCTTAGTTTCTTTTTCACTAGTTTTAAATTTAAATTCCCCGGGCATCATAATTCCCAATGATTTCTTTGATCCATCTGGAAATAATAGAGTACGACTAGTAACTAATCCATCCAAGTAGATATTAGCTTGTTTTACAATGGAAACATTTTTAAATTGCATTCCAAGTTTCTCTCCTTTATCTTTTTTTACATCCTGCTATTTTGATACTTACTCTATTACATTAGAACGTAATGTATTGTAAAAAGCTTTTTTCTATTCTTTTTCAAGAGGGGAACTACTTCTTCTACAAGTAACTTCATAGATTTCTTCCACGCCTCTGGTTGATCAAGATAATCATAAGTTGTCACGAGAAGTGTGCCAAATCCACCGATAGCTTCATATAGAGCATCTAGCTTTTTCGCTACCCTATCTGGTGAACCAACTAGACAATTATTTTTAATCATATAAATGTATATGCAAAATACGTGCCAAATCATAATTTACCTATAAAAACATTAACAACAATGATATTATTCATTTTATTTAGATAATTAAACAAGAGAGACACTAGACAAATTGTAACGATTTATTACATGTGTTAAATAAACATTTTACACCCGCTGTTACAACAGTAATATAAAAGGTTCTAGTGCAAAGATAAAACATAAAGAAAATAAAGCGTGTATATTCCTAACGGAATTGTGCCAAAAGGGTTTCTAATACGTCCATTTTGAATCAGTCTTTTTTCTGTGAAAATAAATTGAGTGTTTAGTAATCTACTTGATGTAGAGAATTTATTCTAAAATAACAGTAATCATGTCCATTCTAAAAGCCCGAAAGATATCTCGGGCTTTTTAATTTCTTTTTCAACTAAAAATCCCTAGGTATTTGGGGTCACTTCACATGAAGGATAAGCGCTCATTTTCTATTTAAACCAGCTAATAGTTTGTCAATATTTTTCAATAAAAACTTATAAAATCCTATGCTATACTAAATTTGTGCATACCAAATAACCTTCCGAGGTTCTATGTGTGGAAAGTTTTGGACTGTTTAGTTATATTTTTAAACTAGGCTAGATCTTGGAAAGCTGATTTGCTTTTTAATAATGCATGAATCCAATGTAAAAGTTTATTGGCACATGCTATCACAGCTACTTTAAAGGGTTTTCCTTCTTTACGTTTTTTATCATAAAACTCTCGTAATCTCTTGTTACGAGGAATGATTTCATCCGTCGTTTTCTTTTTTCGACAATCACGAATGGCACATTTAACAGCCATATACAAGGCATGCCGTAGTCTACTAGAGCCTCTTTTAGTAATTCGATTTAGAGTACCTTTGAATGTACCAGATTCGAAGACACTTGGATCAATTCCGGCAAATGCCACAAGTTTTTTAGGGTGATTAAACCGATCAATTTCCCCAATTTCAGAAATAATCGTGGCAGCGATTTTTTCACCGATGCCGGGGATGGATTGGATAATCTTACACTCTTCAATATCCTTTGCCAAAGCATCTATCTCATCTTCAAGCGTGGATAGATGTTTTTTGTATTCAAGAAGCATTTATATATATATGTTCAAACTTAAAGAGAGGCTATGATATAAGGCTTTCTGAAATGGGTTTTGAGCTGCGGCAGCCATTAATCTTTCGGCCTGATTGTTTGCCCATTGTTGTGAACGACTTTTACAGAACTCTTTTATTTTGTTAGCGATGGTTTCTTCGCCTGCCTTCAAGATTTCTTCTGAAGTAGGAAATGCTCGTAAAATCAGTAAAGAAACATCCGAATATAAGGACCCAAAAACCCCACAGTATTCAGGGAATACTTGATCCAGAACTGCCTGAAATTGCAGTTTGGCTTGTACAAACATGCCTGTAATATTTTCGTGTTGTCTTGTAAGATTACGTAGGTTTAAGAGTTGGATTCCTCGTTGTTTGTAAGGCTCTAAGTCCTCTTTATAATACAGCTCGCAGAGGTGATAAGCGTCAATGATATCGGTCTTTACCTTGCGTAAACTAGAACTCTTAGCCCGATACGATATGAGAGGATTCACGATAATTAATAAATACCCTCTGTCCTCAAAATACTGGACAATTGGTGTGTGATAATGTCCAGTGGACTCTAACACAATGGGAGGACGTCCCCCTGATACATCTTCTACTTCTCTAATAAAATCTAGAAGACTATTTAACCCTTCAAGAGTATGTGCTACTTTAAAACTTTTTTTGTACGGCTGCTTTTATCCAAGAATGCTTGAACCTGGCTTTCACCTTTTGCCACATCCAGACCTATGACTGGATTCATCATTTATCCCCTCCTGAAAATCTATTAACCGGTAACCCCTATTCCTCCATGTAGTTTCATAGCTTCGCTTGTTATACGAGATCATTGTCCCAACCAGCCTCAATCATGTTTCTACAAGTAGGGGGTGAACTGTTTAAATGACGGGATCAAGTCCCAAGGGCCATTACGTTCTACCCCGGCTACCGTAATCATATATCCATATAAAAAATGATCAACCAGAAATATCTGGCTGACCTTATAATACGAAGGGCCATTTTCTAGAATAAAAACCTTTATAGCTGGCAGTGATTCCTAAAGTGGTTGAATGAATTTTTTACATTGAAATGGGGAACTGTTTCTAATTCAGAATGTCATTGTGACCTCTAAATAATAAAAAGATGTTGAAACTAATTCAAGAAATAAAAAATAGTTTGTTTACCTCCTGCTAAGATTTATCCTATTTTTTAGATAAAAGAAAATTTTAATCAAGAGTGTGGAATGCTTACCTCTATTAGAACAAATTTGAATAATTCGGTTTTAGGAAAATGAGCAAGTGGAAACACTTCTAAAGACCATATGCTCACTTTCTGTTAATAAATAGGAGGTAGCTTATAATTGGCATCAATTAAGAAGAAGGGTAAGAAAAACTGGGTTGTGCGTTATGATGATACAGAAAGTATGAATGGAAAGAGAGTACAAAAACAAAAAAGTGGATTTCAATCAAAAGAAGAGGCAGAGTTATTTCTCGCAGAGATTCTCTTGAAAAAGGATAATAAAGAAGTAGTTGAGCCTAGCAAGGAACCCTTTTTAACATATATTCTCTGGTGGTTTAATAACATTTATAAACTTGAGGTTGAGGGAACCACTGCTGAAAATCGTAAGTATATGATATCAAAACATTTAATTCCTTACTTTGATAAAACTCCTATATCTAAAATTACTCCAGTTGATTTAAATGAGTTTTATGCTGCTAAATTGGAAGAAGGAAAAAGTAAGAAAACAGTTAAGGATTTACATCATATACTTTCAAAGGTATTTTCTAAAGCAGTAGAACAAGGGTTTTTAATCGAAAATCCAGCTATAAAAGCAACTGGTCCTAAACCTTACACAAAAGCTGTAGACCCTTGGCGGTATGAAGAGGTAGTTGAATTTATTATTGGAACTAGAGATGTTGAAAACCATTCACTTTATGTAACAGCGTTAAGTACTGGAATGAGACGCGGGGAAATATTGGCATTGAGATGGAATGATATTGATTTTGAAAAACGAACGATTTCTATAAGTAGAAATTTAGCTTATACAAAATCAAAGGGATTGTTTGTTAAGGTTCCCAAAACAAAAGCATCAATGCGTACCATTGACATTTCTGACTCTCTTATTAAAGAACTAAGCCATCATAAAAAACGGCAAGGTAAATGGAAAAAGTCGTTAGGGAGAAATTATAAAGAAAACAATCTTGTGTTTCCAAATATGTATGGGGATTTCAAAGATCCTCGAAACCTGTTAAGGGAATTTTACAGAGATCAGAAACTTGCTCAAGTTAGAATGATCACTTTTCACGATTTAAGACATACTCATGCAACTCTTTTGTTGATTAATGGAGAAAATCCAAAACTTGTTCAACAACGATTGGGCCATGAGGATGTTGAAATTACACTGCGGATATATTCACATATTTTACCTAGTATGCAAAGAGATGCTGTTGATAAACTGGAACGTGAATTGAAAAAAAGACTTAGTTAGGTGGAACTTTTGTGAACGGTTTGTGAACGAAAGGAGATTAAAAACGAAGGGTTGAAAAATAAAGAAATGAAAAAACCCTTGCAGTGCAAGGATTTCCGGTTATGGAGAATAGGGGGCTCGAACCCCTGACCTCTACGCTGCCAGCGTAGCGCTCTCCCAGCTGAGCTAATTCCCCGATTGAATGGTACAAGAAAAATTATATCTGCAATCGGGGTTTTTGGCAAGAGGTAATTTTGTCTACTGCAAACTTTCAATCTCAACACTCCGTACTCCGCTTAGTTGAGAGACACTGTAATAAACATCTGTAATACTCTTCTTTTTATTGACTGTAACGATCAGCTGAACAAGGTGCTTTCCGTCTTCTAGGTCTTTAATACGAACACGTTTGATTGAAATTTTTAATTCTTTGATGGCTGAAAGGATATCGGCAATGTTTTCTTTATCGATCACCTTAAGCCGGAGGGTGATTTCTTTTTCTCTTAATTGCCTAGGTCCCAAAAGAGCCATAAAAAAAGGAATGACTTCAACACTGATGATGAGCAGCGCGACTCCTGCCATTGCTTCAAGATAGAAGCCTGCACCTACCGCAATTCCAATCCCGGCTGCTCCCCATATTAATGCCGCGGTTGTTAAACCGGATATGCTATCGTTTCCCCTTCTTAAAATAACACCCGCACCTAGAAACCCAATGCCAGATACGATTTGGGCGGCCAGACGCAGTGGATCCATTTGAATATTAACGCCTTCCTTTCCGGGAAAAATGTAGGCGGATTCAATGGATACGATTGTTAATAGGCAGCTCACAATGGAAATAACGAGACTCGTTTTAAGGCCGACTGGTTTTCTTTTTAATTCTCGCTCAATTCCGATAACCAGCCCAAGAACGGCAGATATTCCTAGTTTCATTAATATTTCTAATTCTAATTCACTCATAATATCCCTACTTCCTAGTTAATTTTTGATGAAAAGGGATAAAAGCTGGTGCGGCTCCATTTCTGAATGTACTCAGTTCTTTTAACATCAATTTTTTGTTAAAAATGATATACCCATTAAATAACTTCCTAAAACTTTCTAATGAATAATATATTAAAATAATAGATAAAGTATTACTTTAGATGTATGATAAGGTGTGCTGAATATTATTGAATTAAGGAGTTGCATCTATGTCAGACATCAAAATAAATCCTTATGTGGCCCTTGCTATCGGCATATTGTCGGTCTCTACTTCTGCTATTCTTGTAAAAGTTTCATCGGCTCCTTCTGGGGTTATCGCTTTTTACCGCTTACTATTTACGGTTTTATTTATGTTGCCTATTTTTCTAATAAAGTATGTTCCAGAACTTCGTCTTATTACAAGGCGGGATTGGTTATTTTCTATAATCGCTGGTGTATTTCTGGCCTTTCATTTTATTCTTTGGTTTGAATCATTAAATTACACGTCAGTTGCCAGCTCAACAGTATTAGTAACACTTCAGCCATTATTTGCTTTTGTAGGAACATATTTTTTCTTTAAGGAAAAGTTTTCTCTGAAAGCAATAATAAGCAGTGTTATTGCTGTATTGGGAAGTGTAGTAATCAGCTGGGGAGATTTTAAAATTAGCGGATCTGCTTTATTTGGCGATATTTTAGCCTTGATTGCTTGTGCATTAATTACAGCAAATCTATTATTTGGTCAAGACGTTAGAAAAAGACTGTCGCTTGTAACCTATACCTTTATTGTATATAGCATTAGTACTATAACATTGTTTTTCTATGTAATCATCAAACAGGAACCATTATTACCATACCCGACAAGTGATTGGGTTTATTTTATCCTACTCGCGCTTTTTCCAACACTAATGGGTCATACGATATTTAACTGGTCTTTAAAATGGCTGAGCACCTCTACTATTTCTATGGCCATTTTATTCGAACCAGTAGGTGCGGCTCTTTTAGCTTATTATCTATTACAAGAATCTGTTAGCTGGTCTCAAATTATTGGAGGCTGCATTATTATTATTGGGGTTTCATTATTTTTATTAGATGAACGAGGACTCAACTTAAAGGAATTAAAGAAAAAAACGTCTCTTAAAAGTACACTGAAAGAAAATGTACGAAATTAAGGAGAAAAAAATGGGGTTTAATAAAGCTTTTACAAATTTTCCGAAATTGGAAACGGAAAGAGTTATATTACGAAAGCTTCAAATGAATGATGCTCCAGCCATGTTTATTTATTTTTCAAAGGATGAAGTTACTAAGTTTTATGATCTCACTACTTTTACATCTGAAAAACAAGCCGAAGATTTAATTGAAAGTTTATTGTTCAAATACGAAAATAGAGAACAAATTCGTTGGGCCATTGTTTTGAAAGAAACAGGAAAGTTGATTGGCACATGTGGCTTCCACGAAATCGAGGAGGAACATTGGAAAGCAGAAGTTGGATACGAACTCCATCCTGATTATTGGCGAAAAGGGATCATGACAGAGGTAATTAATGCTGTCGTTCAATATGGATTGATAGAAATCGGATTTAATCGGATAGAGGCCATTTATGATCGAAGAAATATATCATCAGCGAAAGTATTAGAGAAGAACGGCTTTGAATTTGAAGGACTCTTAAAGAAGAGATTTTTTAAAAAAGGGCAGTTTGTAGACGGAGCTATTGCCGCAATATTAAAAGAAGATGAGTAGACTAACCCCCAAAATTTTTTGGGGGATTTTTTTGTCTAAACAAATAAATATGTCAATGCAGAAAAAAGAAAACCGCTTGTCACTGAAAAAATAAATGTTCCTCCATAGATTTTACCTTCTGAATTGGCAATTTTTATGCCCTCTATATATGAATAAGAGAAAAGGTAGATTGCCATGAAAAAGGATAAGTATAGGGCGATATTTTCCAGTATGATTCACACCTTTCCATATAATAGAGATAATAAATTATATGAAAGGGATTTATTTTATATGAATAGCCGAGTCTTTCTAAAGTAAGGTATTGTGGTTGTGTATAACTATATCCAAAACCAATTAGTTTGTGGATATGGTTGATTAATCCACCACGAACTGTGGATGGAAGTGGTGATTATAAACATAATGTTTGTTTTATTTGTGAATAATCCTGTGGACATGTGGAGGAATCCAAGTTCAAAAAGGAAGCCCCAAGGAAAAACGCCTACTTATGAAGGGTCCATAGTGATCGAAAAAGACACCCCGAGGTAAAAACGCGCACTAAGGCGGGTTCATAGTGAACGGAAAGGACTTCAACTTCATTTTGATTTATCATTAATCGTCTGATCATTTTCAGCGTTTTTATTCAGGAGAATTTCATCTCTCAATACAATGGCATTATTATAAAAATTATTTTTTGCAGCATATAAAAGCGTAATATTATGATCAAGGCTTAGTTTGATTATTTGTTTTACTTCATTTTTTATTAAATCGCTAGTTCGTAGTTCCTCCAAATACCTTTCTCGAAATTCGTCAAAGTGCTCTTTATTATGAGCATACTTTTTCCTCAGCTCATTGCTTGGCGCCAAATCTTTGGCCCAGCAATATAATTTCGCCTTTTCTTTGGAGATTCCGCGTGGCCACAGGCGATCGACTAGGATCCGATAGCCATCGTTTTCTTCATAAGGATCATAAATCCTTTTGATAAAAATATTAGACATAATTCACACCTAATTTCTTTTCGATTTTATGAAAGGACTGTTTGCCTCAAATTGTATAAGAAGAAAATTTGTTTTGCCAATTTCAGAAACGCTTATTGCATATTAAAACAGGAATCGAGATCCAAAAAGGAAGGGATAATATTAAATTGTTGTTTCTATATGAAGAACATTTAATGACAATGTTATAAACGATGGAATTTAAAAGAACAAATAATTAATTTTAAATTAGAAAATAGTAATGAGGAGTGACCAAATAAAAAAATAAAAAAATTATATTGCAAACACTTTTCAATCATGTTATATTAGAACTCGTCCTCAGGAAAATAACTTAAACAACCAAAAAAGTTTTTCAAAAAAAGTTATTGACTTTTAATAAGTGAATGTGTTAAATTAATAAAGTCGCTTCTGAGCGACAAGATAGTTCTTTGAAAACTGAACGAACAAAAACGTCAACGTTTTAGTCTTTTTATCAAAAAAGACATTATGAGCTAATCAACTCACAATTTATTGGAGAGTTTGATCCTGGCTCA
>NZ_JBALNX010000006.1:13728-37096 GCF_036962035.1 Bacillus sp. JJ1773 | reverse complement strand
AATAAGTTAACAAATTGAAAAAGAAAAAAATAAGAATTTTCACCTTAATCTTTGAAGGAATATGGCGAAATAAGAAAAGAGGGAGTATTTTTAAATAAAGATGGGTGAGGACATATGGATAAAACAACGTTAATAGGTTTAATATTGGGGATTATCGCAGTTGGGGTAGGGATGGTTCTTAAAGGAGTAGATCCTGCAGTGCTAATGAACCCAGCGGCTGTATTAATTATTTTACTAGGGACAGCTGCTACAGTAGCAATTGCGTTCCCAACTAGTGAAATAAAACGACTTCCAAAGTTGTTCGGAATTATTTTTAAAGAGAAAAAACAAATGAATCCAGTTGATTTAATAAAAATAATTTCTGAATGGGCACAGCTTGCAAGAAAAGAAGGGTTGCTAGCACTTGAAGCAAAGACAAGTGAAATCGATGACCCATTCCTAAAAAATGGACTCTCCCTAGCTGTAGATGGTCAGAGTGCAGATTACATACGTGACGTTTTAAATGAGGAAATTGAAGCAATGGAAGAGAGACATGCAGCGGGAGCTCAAATTTTCTCCCAGGCTGGAACTTATGCTCCGACATTAGGAGTATTGGGAGCAGTTGTCGGATTAATTGCCGCTCTCGGAAATATGAACGATACAGATACTTTAGGTCATGCAATTAGTGCTGCGTTCGTGGCAACTTTATTAGGGATTTTCACAGGATATGTCCTTTGGCATCCATTTGCAAATAAGCTGAAAAGAAAATCAAAGCAGGAAACAAAGCTAAAGACTATGATGATTGAAGGTGTTCTATCAGTTCTTGAAGGAGAGGCGCCGCGAGTCATTGAACAAAAATTAGCATCTTATTTACCGGCAGGAGAAAGAAAGATATTTCTTGAAGAAGGCGGCGTGAAGAAAGGTGAGTAGAAGGAAAAAGAAAGATCACAAAGAGGAGCACATTGATGAATCATGGTTGCTCCCTTATGCAGACTTATTAACCTTGCTGTTAGCCTTGTTTATCGTTCTGTTCGCTTCAAGCTCAGTTGATGCTCAAAAGTTCCAGGCAATTTCAAGAGCTTTCAATAGTGCATTTTCAGGCGGAACGGGAATTTTTGATTTCCCAAGTCCAATACCTGAAGGGCAGATGCAATCAACAGATGTTAAAGGCGATGATACGAAAAGTAAAAGGGATCAGAAAAATGCAGCTGAGATACTTAAAGAAGCAGAACAGCAGGAACTTGCCACAATCCAAAATAAGGTAAATACTTATATTGATCATAACAACTTGACTGAAAGGCTTCAAACATCCCTTACAGACGAAGGATTGCTCGTTTCGATTCGAGATAATGTATTATTTTCACCTGGAAGTGCGGATGTTCGGTCAAATGATATAAAGGTTGCAGATGAAATAGCTGAGCTGCTTATTATGGAGCCCCCTAGGAATATTATCATTAGCGGACATACAGACAATGTACCAATCGGAAATGCCCCGTTTGAATCGAACTGGGAATTAAGCGTCATGAGAGCGATAAATTTTATGAAAATTATTCTGCATAATGAGAAACTAGATCCAAGCTGGTTCAGTGCGAAGGGCTTTGGAGAATTCAAGCCAGTTGCATCTAATGATACGATCGAGGGACGAACAAAAAATAGAAGAGTAGAGATATTAATATTGCCTAGAACCGTAAACTAAACCTCAATTGGTTTAGTTTTTTTTAATTAGATGCGCTGATATACAATAAAAATTAAAAAGGAAATCAGCCAACAAGCTGATTTCCTCTAATTAAACTTCTGATGTCTTCCTAGATTGTGGTAAGAGTGCTTTCTTTCCATGTAAGAGAAAGTAAGCAAACAGAGCAAGAAAAATGACTCCTACTAAAATGAAATAGACTGTTGAAAAGCTCGTATACGCGGCGATAATTCCGAGAACGTAAGACCCAAGACCAATTCCAGTATCGAAAAATGTAAAGAATGTCGAAGTGGCTAACCCTCTTCTTGAAGGATCAGAATTTTTAATGGCTATTGTTTGTAAGCAAGGGGTAAGGCTTCCATATCCTAAGCCGATAATGACCCCGGAAAGCAGGAATCCAAATGAACTAGTAGCCTGGCTTAGCAAAAACATCCCAATGGCAAATAAAATGATTGCCGGATAAATAATCTTATTTTCCCCATAAAGATCAAACCATCTTCCGGTAAAAGGCCTGGAAATAAGCATGGCAGCAGCATAAACAACAAAGAAGAAGCTAGCTGCTTCGATTAAACCAAGTTCTTTTGCATAAACAGAAATAAAAGCAAGAATTCCCGAATAGCTAATTGCAAGAATTCCAGCCACGATTGAAACGGGAATTGCCTTCTTCTCAAATAGGCTGTCAATCGATAATTTCTGTGGCTGAGCTGTTTTTGACTCGAGAGTATTCCCTTTAGGCAATTGTACAGCAAATGAAAGTAATATTGCTAGGAATGATAAAATGGAACATAACATAAACAGCGAGTTAAAGCTCGAGTATTGAATAATCGTTAAACCAGCAAAAGGTCCCATTACCATGGCTAAATTCATAAACATCGAATAATAGCCAAGTCCTTCCCCTTTTCTTTCATTTGGGACAATATCAGCTGCAATCGCACCAGCTGCTGTAGTAACCATCCCAAACCCTATGCCGTGAAAGAATCTTAATATAAGCAAAGCCGGCATTGTATTCGCCCAAAAATAAAAAATACTGGAAACGAAAAACAAGATCAATGCAATAAAAAGAATCTTTTTCCGACCAATTTCATCAAGCCATTTACCTGATAATGGTCTGATCAGAACCGCTGCAATGAGGAAAACGGATGTAATCAATCCTACTTGGGTTCCGTTCCCATTTAAATCGTCCAATACATAAATCGGCAGTGTTGTCAGCAAAATATAAAAGCCGATAAACATAAAAAAACTTGTAATTGAAATACTTAAAAAACCCTTTGTCCATAATGGTTGCTTTTTCATAGATGTCCTCCTAAAAAATAACTGCAGAAATAACTTAAAGATTGACTGACATCTTTTTCAAAATTGACAGCATTTCTGTAGTCTCTTGATCAGAAATATTTTTTAAAGCTTGACTCTCACATGTCCGTACAGTTTGAAGCCAAGTGTCATACATATTGTTAGCTGCCTCAGTCAGAATGATTTGTTTTTCTCGTTTGTCGGTACCGGTCTTCTTTGTTATCCAGCCTGACTTTTCCATTCTTGCTAGCGTCCGCGTCATGGTAGGGGCCTCAACTCCTAGATAATGGGACAATTCCTTTTGAGTGGCTGGTCCATTCGTTTTAAGTAAATAAATAATTGTCCATTGAGCTGTGTATAATCCAAGAGGAGTTAATGCCTCATTCAGGATTTTTGAAAAGTGCCGGCTAAACTGGTTAATCGAGTGAAAAAGATTATTTTGTATTTGATTCAAATAAATCACCTTTTCAAATTAGTTACCTAGCTAATTATATTTGAATTTTTTCTTTCTGTCTAGTTCATAACAATAATTGAATATTAAATAATAGGGAAAGGTAGGAGAGAATAATCAGTAATCCGTATTAAAAAGGGCTATAAAAAAGATATTGCATAAATGGAGACAAGTGTTTATAATTAGGACAAAAGTTTATTTAATAAGGGCTGAATCATTATGAATCAAAAAGAGTCGTTAATATTACAGCTTATTGAGGAAAACCCTTTTATCTCACAAAATGAGATTTCAGATAAGACGGGGTTGTCACGATCAGCGGTCGCCGGCTATATTTCATCTTTAACGAAAGAGGGAAAGCTTCTCGGCAGAGCTTATGTGCTTCCAAAAAGGAAACATATCGTCTGTATTGGCGGATCCAATGTGGATAGAAAAATACAGACACTTCAAACGCTCCAGCTTGGCACATCCAATCCTGCTGAAAGCTCGCAATCATTTGGCGGGGTGGCAAGAAATATTGCAGAGAACCTTGGAAGATTAGGATGTGATGTCGCTCTTATGACTGCAGTCGGTGAGGACGGAGAAGGCGATTGGCTGCTGGAGCATACAAAATCGTATGCAGACATCAGCCCATCCCAAGCTTTCTCGAATGCAGCTACAGGAACATATACCGCCGTGTTAGATCATGAGGGTGAAATGGCGATTGCTCTAGCAGACATGTCAATCTATGATTTGGTTGACATCGATTTTGTCGAGAGAAAATGGGGACACATTGCTTCATCAGATTTAGTTGTTATTGATACGAACTTTCCAGCAGAAGTCATTAAGCAGCTAATCGTTCGTTGTCATGAAGCAAAAATTCCGGTTTGCATTACACCTGTCTCTGCGCCAAAAGTAAAGAAGCTGCCAAAAAGCTTGGCTGGAGTCACGTGGTTAATTGCCAATAAGGACGAGGCAGAAGCCTTATCTGAAATGGAAATTAAGAATGATAGCGATTTTTTCAAGGCAGCAGAAAAAATGCTGGAAAAGGGTGTAGAAAAGGTCGTTATCACTAGAGGAGATAAAGGTCTCATTTACTCTACACAAAAAGGAGAGTCTGGGACAGTCCTTCCGCCAAAAATTCAAGTGGAAGATGTGACAGGTGCCGGAGATTCGCTTGTCTCAGGAATGATGTATGCACATTTACAAGGATTAGATATTGAGAACGCTTGTAAAATAGGGATATCCTGTTCCGCTATTACACTGCAATCTCACGAAACTGTGAATCCGAATTTAAATCAAGTTCACTTGCAAGAAACGTTCAACCAATACTTTAAATAAGGGGTTTTGTCACATGTTAGAAAACTGGTTAGAATATTCAGCGGAAGTTCAAGAAGCAAAAAAAGCTAATAAACCGATTGTTGCTTTAGAATCAACGATCATCTCTCACGGAATGCCATATCCGCAAAACGTGCAAACAGCTAGAGAAGTAGAAGAGATTGTCCGTAAAAACGGTGCAGTTCCCGCAACAATTGCGATTTTAAATGGAAAAATTAAAATCGGTCTTTCAGATGAAGAGTTAGAATACCTAGGACAAGCCAAAGATGTCGCAAAAGCTAGCCGCCGTGACCTGGCATACCTAGTAGCGCAAAAGAAAGATGGTGCTACAACAGTTGCTACGACAATGATTTGCGCAGAGCTTGCAGGCATTGAATTATTCGTTACAGGCGGAATCGGTGGGGTTCACCGTGAAGCAGAAACAACAATGGATATTTCTGCTGACCTTCAAGAACTAGCACAAACAAATGTAGCTGTAGTATGTGCTGGTGCGAAATCTATTCTTGATATCGGCTTAACATTAGAATATTTAGAAACACATGGTGTGCCTGTTGTTGGATATGAAACAGATGTCCTTCCAGCATTCTATACTCGTACAAGTCCATTTGGCTTGCACCAACGTGTAGACACACCAGAAGATGCAGCAGCGATTATCCGCACAAAATGGGAACTTGGCCTAAACGGCGGTGTCGTAATCGCTAACCCAATCCCAGAAGCAGATGCATTAGAAGAAGCATTCATTACAAATGTAATTGAATCAGCATTAAAAGAAGCGAAAGAAAATAATATCGCTGGTAAAGAAGTAACTCCATTCCTTTTAGGAAAAGTAAAAGAGCTAACAGAAGGTACAAGCTTAACGGCTAATATTGCGCTAGTGAAGCATAATGCCGAAGTGGGTTCTAGAATTGCAGTAAGCTTACAAAAATAATAAGTTTTCATAATAAAATGGCCAACTCCTTCGGTTCTTAGTTAACCGTGTGGATTGGCCATTTTAATTTGTAACGGGATTTTCTGTTCGATGTGCGGTTAATACATAGCGATAAGGAGCATCACCAATATAGGAAAAGGGATAGCAGGTGGAGACTGTTAGTGTTTCTGTAGGTGAAGTGGATTTAATAACCGTTGTATCATTTGCTTCGACAATTTGGGAGCCGGTAATTTCGTAGCTATAGGAGCCATATGGCATGATGACGTGAAATACATCCCCATTTCTTAAGTCTCCGAGGCGGCGAAAGACAGTTTCGCGGTGGCCGGAAAGCAGAATTTGATCAGGCTGTCCCGGCAGAGCCGTACTGGAGTAATGGCCAACTCCTTTTTCTAAGTCATATTCGCTTGTTCCTTCAACAATAGGGAGCTCTGCTTGAAGTTTGGGGATTTCTAGTATTCCGATCACCTCTCCCTTTTTGAAAGGCTTAGGTATTTCTTTTTGTTCGTTTTGATGAACAAAATGATGATCCTCTTTTTGAACAACCATTTGGACTTTCTCTCTAGCTTCTTTTAAGGAAATTTCTTTGTTTTTTTCAAGAATATAAATATCTTTTAAAGAGAACAGGACAAGTCCAATCCCCGTAAAAAAAATGATGGAAGCGGAAATTAGAATGAATTGGTTCCTAGCAATCACCTATTCTTTGCCTCCGTTCATATTCTTAAATTTAATAAAATCCAAATAATAAGCAAATTCCTCTTTCGTCACACCAATATCAATCGCATCATGGACCAATTCAATCCATTCGCGATCTACTTGATTCATCTCGTTTGGCTCCGCCTTTTTCTTCTGATCCAACAAATCCTCTACATCCGTATCAAGAGTTTTTGCTAGTCTTGATAACACTTGTAAAGATGGATTTTGTTGAATGCCTCTTTCTATGTAGCTTAAATAAGATTTAGAAACACCCGCTTTTTCGGAGAGTTCATTAATGGATAAACCCTTTTCTATTCTTAACCTCTTAATACGCATACCAACCATATATTTTATCCCCTTTTATTTAGTATATCGTAATTTTCATTATAACGAACAAAGTGTTCAATAAAAAATTCGAAATATTGAGAAAACTAAAGGATAACATAGGAAACAAACGAATAACGTTCTTTAAAACGAAAAAACGGGCGAATTTGATTTTTTATGAAATAGGAATATTAGACTATACTCAATGATAAGATTCTGTAAAGAGAACGAAAAATCATTAAGGTGGTGTCATGAATGTATCAAAAAAACTGTGATCAATGCCATCGGCCATCTTATAGCAGCAGTGAAATAGGAAGTTGGCTGTGCCCCGTTTGCGGAAAAGATTTAACGACGTACCCATTTTTTGATGCTTTGACCATGGAAAGAATTCATATAAAGGCAGTACCGTATCAAAAGAAAATAGAGAAATATGATTTTAAACAATTAAGGTAATCATTTAATTTAATAAGAACTAATTTTTGGGAGGAGCAGTCTAATGGAGACAAAGGCACTCAATGAAAAGTTAGATATGGAATGGATCCAGCTTATACTAGAGGCAAAAAAATTAGGAGTTGAAAAAGAAGAAGTTCGCGATTTCCTTCAACAATATATTTTAAACGATGCTTTAACTAATAAGCCGATATGCTAACACAAGATAGAATAATAGTATAAACTCGAGTATTTCTTACAAGGATTTTTTCCTTTTAAGAAATACTCTTTTTTTGTTGCGTTGTGAATCATTGAGTTCTATAGAAAGAACGAAAACGTTCTAAATAAATTACAAAATAGTTAGAAAACAAGAGAAATAACAAGGAAACAAGCACGAAACGTTCTTTATATCGAAAAAACGGACGTTTTTGAGGTTTTTCAAATCGATCCTTATGACATATACTCAAATCAACAGGTTCTTTATAAAGAACAAAAAGGCCTGACTGGGTTATGTGTTGTTCCTTTTTAGGAACAACAAGACATAGGCAGATCGAAGTTTTTGAAAGTAGTTAATTTCAATGAAAATTTCAAGAGGTGAAAGAAATGAAGAAAGTGATGAAAGGTTTAAGTAATGCAGTAACGATACTTCTGTTTTTACTACTTATATTGATGGCCATGTTAGTAATTTCCTCTAAAGCTTCAGGAGGGGAGCCACAAATATTGGGATACCAACTGAAAAACGTATTATCCGGATCAATGGAGCCAACCTTTAAAACTGGTTCAATCATCGCTGTTAAACCTGGGGGAGATACAACTAGATTCAAAAAGGATGATGTCATTACATACATGGAAGATGAACAAAAAATCGTTACTCATAGAGTCATTGATGTTGTAAAAAGTGGTGACCATGTTATGTATCAAACAAAAGGTGATAATAATGAGCATCCTGATTCCAATCTTGTTCTTTCAGATAATGTAGTGGGTGAATACACAGGATTTTCAATTCCATACATTGGATATTTTATAGATTTTGCAAAATCAAAAGCTGGAACAGCAACTCTACTAATTGGGCCAGGAGTTATATTACTCCTATATTCTGCAATATCAATATTTAAAGCTCTGAAAGAAATAGAGCATGCAACAAAGAGAAGAGATGAGAACCAAGGACCTGAAAAAACCGCTTAATTATGGTTGTATTCCTTATGGAAACATAAGGATTCAATAAAAAAACTACATACCTCGTAAAAACGGGGGAGAAACCAAGGAGGAAGAAAAAATGTCAATCAAAAAGAAATTAGGTTTAGGAGTAGCTTCAGCAGCACTAGGTTTATCATTAATTGGTGGAGGAACTTGGGCAGCGTTTAACGATGTTGAAACGATGCAAAACCGTATTGCCTCAGGAACAATAGACTTACAAATTGGCAAACAGGTAGAAGGTGCAATGAAAGTTACAAAACTTATACCAGGGGATACAATGACTCGACAATTCGAGCTTCAAAATCATGGCACATTAAATATTGATAAAGTACTTTTATCGGTTAATCCGGTTGGTCAAACAGATCCAGATTTTCTAGGGGAGTTTGCAGTAACAATGTTAAACTCCGATGGAAAAAATCTATTAGCAGGAATTACAGGAACTGGCGTACGTGATGATAATAGTCCTTATGTTTCTATTCAAGATGTAATTTCGCACGCCAATGCTGGAGGCTTTGATATAACAAATGGTAAATTGCCTAAAAATCCTTCTATCCCAGGTAGAGATGTAGACATCATCGACATTACAGTAGAATTTGTTAACAAAGAAGCTAAGGACGCTGCTGGAAAATACGTACAAAATAAATATCAAGGTAAGGTTGCTGAATTTAGATTTGTCTTCGAAGCAACTCAAGAAGCTGGTACTGAAAGAGCGAACGACTAATAAAAGAATGAAAGGTGGGTTAATTAACCCACCTTTCTATATATTGTACATCCTCATTTAATCATATTTATAGAAAGATATGGTGAAGAAAATGACTATTAAAAAGAAATTAGCATTAGGTATTGCAAGTGCTGCACTGGGCCTTTCCCTAGTAGGTGGAGGAACCTTTGCGGCATTTAATGATGTTGAGTCGATGAACAATACCCTAAAATCAGGTGTCCTAGATCTTAATGTAGATCCTTCTGTAGTATTTAACGTTTCAAACTTAAAACCTGGTGATTATATGGTAAGAGACTTTAAGATTGAAAATATTGGAACATTAGATATTGAAAAAGTCCTCATGCACACTAGCATTGAAGTGAAGGATAAAGCAGGAAATATTGTTGATAGCGATTTCGGATCACAATTTATTATAAATTTCTTAACAAGTGATATGCAGCCTATTATAACCCCATGGGATAATGTATCAATACAGGATCTTAAGAGACTAACAGATAACGGGAAGTCTCCAGATATTACAACATATTTAAAACAGGGTTTAATTGTTCCATTAAATCCAGATTTACCAGTTGGAGACACAGATCATATATTAATGATGGTTACATTTAATAATGATAAAAACAAAGATAACAAGACAGGGCTTTATTATCAAAATAAATTTCAAGGCTTAGATATGAAACTTACCTTTAATTTAGAAGCAACGCAATACTCAGGGGAAGAAAGGATAAATGATAAAGAAAAGCCACAAGAAACTCCAGAAATTACAATTGCCAATGTTTCAATAATAAAAAATGAATGGGATTGGCAAAATGCTAAAAATGGATATCACCTAAAAGCACAAGTTGAATTTACATTCAGTGATGGAAATACGATTAAATCAAATACTGAAACTGTTAAGAATGCAAATCCAACGGGTGAAAGTATTACCTTTACACAAAGGTATAAAGGGAAAGATTATTCTATTACTTTAGACATACCTTTTAATTAAAAAATAAAAAATTTGGCCAAGGTTATTTCCATCATCTATATATTTAATGAAACATATTCTTTTCTTTTTTAAGGAAAGAAAGGGGTTGCTATGAGATTAC
The DNA here is from genome assembly GCF_036962035.1 of Bacillus sp. JJ1773. Classification (NCBI taxonomy): domain Bacteria; kingdom Bacillati; phylum Bacillota; class Bacilli; order Caryophanales; family Bacillaceae; genus Bacillus; species Bacillus sp. JJ1773. The sequence continues at coordinate 26,989 of NZ_JBALNX010000006.1, read as the reverse complement.
GGTTAATAATCATTACCTTTATTTGTGCCTATGCAGTATTGTTCCTTCAACCCATTAATATTCAAGCAAGTACCAACCAACAACCTAATATTGAAACAAAACCTAATAACTATTTATTCGATGTAAAAAATATGTCACCTGGGGATTGGGCGACAAGGACTTTAACTATTCAAAACCGTGGAGAAAGTGATTTTACCTATAATTCAGAGTCTTATTATAAAGCTGGTTCAAGGAAACTTTACAATGAATTTCTTTTAAAAGTATGGGATTCCAAGGGGCTCTTGTTTGAAGGGAAGTTAAAAGATTTCGATGGGTTTAAGCCTAGACATTTACCTTCAAAAAACGAAGAGGATTTAAAGTTTGAGGTAACTTTCCCCTATGAACTAGGTAATGAATTTCAAGGGTTAGCTTTTAATTTTGAGTTAAGGTTTGTAATGGAAAATTCAGGGCAGAGTCCTAATCCAAACCCTGATCCTGATCCAAATCCAAACTCAAACCAAGATTCCAATTCAACCACTGACCCCGATCCAATACATGATAACGCTGCTCCTCCTACTAGCTCTGAAACAGAGTCAGATCAAGAAAATGATCAAAATAATAATATAGAAAATCCTGCTGCAGAAGAGGATACGGCTATGCCGATTCCTCTTCGTTCAATTCCTATTGAAGAATTGGATGCACCAATCGAAAAGGGGCAAATCTTACCTTCAACAGCTACAAATATGTATAACTATTTATTAATAGGGGTCATATTAATGACTGCAGGCGGCGGTTTTCTTCTATATCAAAAAAGACGAATAAGAGATAATCAAAGGCCTTGATTGGAAATAATACGATCAAGGCCCTTATTAATAGTAATAGGTCAGGATGATAATAAGTGAAAATCAATATAAAAAAGGTTTTGTTTATTTAACTTTACTGAATTTGTATGATGGTATAGTCACATTTTTCGGTATTCAGTTTTCTTTAATTGAGGAAAGTAATCCCATCATGAATGCCCTTTACCAAACAAATCCTTTCTATTTTCTTGGTTATAAAGTAATTCTATCTGCTGCTCTATTTATGTTCCTTTTTATAAAAAAACTTCCCCGTAAAAAAATTGTACATAATTTAGCCCTTGCAGCCACTGGCTTATATACGATTGTGTTTGTTATTCATGCCATTTGGATTATAACACTCATATAAAATAATAAAAAAGAATTTCGACTATATTTAACACAATTAAGATTGAAACTAGATAAAAATAGATATCTTTTCTAAGATTAAAGGGATTTATGTAAATATTGTGGTAAATTGTAAAATAATTGTAGAAAATAGGGTAAAAATTATTTGAAAATTTACAAAATATAACACAATTACCAACAGCCAATCCACTACAATATAACTAGTTGATAATTTACATAAGGAAATAGCTTCAGAAAAAGGCAAACCTATTGAAAAATAGGGACGCAAAGTCACAGGTCTAAAGTATGGATGAAGACGTTCTTTTTTAAGATAATTCTACATAAACTCAATATAGCAGGCAGCACATAGAAAAGGCAGTTTCCATACCAGGATGGCTGGATTGCCTGGAATACGATTCGTATTTTGGGGGGAAGAGTGTGGGGAAAACGAGAGTCCAAATGGAATTACTAGACAGTGAGTGGATGAATTTAATCATGAAGGCGAAACAAATGGGGATTGAGAAAGAAGAAATTAGGGAGTTTTTATTAAAAAATGGGGTAGAAAAGCTAACTTTAAAAGTAGCTGAATAGAGATAATGACATAAATAGCTAAGTGTTTCTAAAAGGACTACTGTTCTTTATAGGAACGCTTTTTATTTTGCAAAAAAGACGCAGAGGGTCAATGTTTACCTTTGCGTCTTCTTACGAACAGCCAATATCTCATTTATTTTGATCAATTCTCCATTTATTAAATTCAAGAAATTCACGGAATTGGTCTTTAGAAACACCAGAATTCATGGCTTCTTGTACGATATCGACCCAATCCGAATCCAACTCATCTGTATTCGGCTGTTCATGAATTAAATGATCAACCGGTACATGAAGGACAGCTGCGATTTTTTCAAGAAATTGTATGGAAGGATTAGTTTGCAGGTTTCTTTCCAGCGAACTTAAGTATGATTTGGCAACACCAGCTTGTTCGGCAAGCTCGGATAACGACATTTTCTTTTCTTTACGAAGTAATTTTACGCGATCACCGATCATCCAATCTCACACACCTTATCAATAATAATAATAAATCAATTGGGATTTCTGTATTGAGAACGGATTGTTCAAAATATATATTTACATCTTAACATAAACTTCGTTTAGTTGAAAAAAAATTTGTGGGTAATATGTATTTTTTCAAAAAATATAAAAAATTGAAAGTGAGAGGACATAATAAAAGCACACCTAATCCAGGTTGTGAAACAAGAAAACTTGAGGTGTACCCAGATACCAACTCTTAATTCCGATAAATATTTTTAATAAAGAAATCAAAAAATAAGTCCATCATGAAAGAGGAGCGTATTCAATGAAAAATAAATTGTTCATTTCTATTCTTTTGTTAATTCCATTATTCTCCTTTCAAATAAATACGGAAGCATCGACTAACAGTCGAGAAGCATATGAAAAAACAGGGCGTGTTATTTGGAAAGTGAACACAAAGGAAAAGTTAGTTGCCCTTACTTTCGATGATGGGCCTCATCCTATTTTGACTCCACAAATACTTGATATATTGGCAAAACATGATGCTAAAGCCACCTTTTTTGTAGCTGGCAATAAAGTAGTCAGATTTCCTGATCTTTTAAAAAGAGAAGTGAAAGAGGGACATGAAATTGCTAATCATACTTTCCATCATATATATGGAAATATAACCTCGGCAAAACTATCATCCGAATTAGAAGAAACAGATAAAATAATTAAGCAATTCACTGGGTTAAAGTCTTCACTTTATCGACCTGTAGGAGGTTTTTATAATGATGTAATAATTAATACTGCTTTTATTTACGGTAAAACGGTCGTATTATGGTCATGGGATCAAGATTCCCGAGATTGGGCAAATCCTCCGGCAAATCGAATGTACAATTACATTAAAAAGGGAGTAAAGCCAGGTAATATCATTCTTTTTCATGATTGGCACGGTAGTGAATATACTCAAACCTGTTCTACAGTTAAAGCATTAGATGACATTTTGGATTATTTAGACAAGAACGGGTATAAAAGTGTAACTGTATCTGAATTGCTCTACCGTTCAACACAACTCATTCCAGAATCTTTCGAAATCTATCCTACAAAAAAAGATAAAAATTCTCAAATTGATTTAATGTTTTAAATGGATAATCTCGCATAAAAGTATCTAGCTTAGCAGCCAAGTCGGAAGGTAAACTTGGAGTTGGCGCTAGAAAGAATAAAAGTGCTCCTATCTTTTGCTGAGAGCACTTTTTGTGTCTAGTATTTTTACAATTTCCTCAACAGCTAAATCAGTATCATCTGCTTCAATGTGATGAAACGCTCCTTCATAGTCGAGTTGTTTGTGGGCATACCGAGGATCGTAATAATCTTCTAACAAAATTTGAATGACTAACTTATAGTTTTGATTTCTAGCTGCCTCATTTAAAGCAGCTATGGTGTCTGAATTCTTTATTCGCTTATAAATATACGTTAACCGCTCCATTAGATTATCGTGAAACCACTGTTCATGTTGATAGGGCTTCACATACTCACGATAAATCCGCTCGATTCGTGATGATAATGACGCTTGAAGGTTAATATTAAACCCTTGATGTTTTTTGTTCAGCAATTCATCAGGCTGAACGACCTTACCGACCCGTTTACTTTCGGCTTCTACTAAGAAAAATGGAGAGTCCTTTATTTCCCTTAATGTTTGAAAGAGCAGGGAGTCAAAGGTTTTCTGATTATGGCCCTCGAATAAGCCAAATGATCCGAAGATGGAGCCGCGATGGCAGGCAGCTGCCTCTAAATCAATGACAGGCATGCCTTTTTCCTTTAACTTTTTCAGTACTTCAGTTTTTCCTACTCCTGTCATGCCGTGTATGGTTACTGCCCGAGGAGGAATTAGTCCAGGTATTTCCTCTAATATATATTGCCGGTAGGCCCGATATCCCCCGACTAATCGAGGAATGGATATTCCTGCAAAGGATAGAAAGGTAGCAACTGATTTACTGCGCATTCCGCCTCTCCAGCAATAAACAACGGGTTGTTTCCCTTCGTCAATTAATGCTTTAATCTGTCCTAAAATAGAAGGGAGCTTTGGAGAAACGATCTCCATCGCCCGCCACTTTGCCGTATCTGACCCTTCCTGTTTATAAATAGTTCCGATCATCGCTCGTTCTTCATTCGTAAATAAAGGGACATTGACTGCACCAGGAATTTTGAAGTCGTCATATTCACCAGGTGATCTCACATCAATTGGAACAGCATACTTTAATTCAAGAAGCTGAGCTACACTGATTTCTCTCATATTTGATTTCCTCCGAGTCTGCATCTATAAAAATATTTTATCCATTAATTTGCAAAATGAAAAGGCGTTGTTAAATATTGGCTCAGCAAATAAATAAAAGCAGCCTCTACCGGCTGCTTAAGCGATTACTTGTTTTTCCTCAAATTCCCAAGCTCTTCTGCCAAAGCCTGCATTTCGTTCGGACTGAAGCTGTTCTTTTTCATGACGAGATCATAAATATCCTTTAATTCCTCATACATTTCCTCGTCAAAATGGGAAGGCTTGATTGCTCCAAAGTTTAAAACCTTTAATTTTTCTTTAATTTTTTCAATCATGTATTCCACATTTTCTACTGATTTCTGTGCTAAGTCCACCCTAATTCCTCCTCAAAAAAATCTATCCGCCAACTCTATCAAGTATTCCCATCTTTCCATGTTATGAAATAAAAGTCAACCATAATTGGGATCTTAATTCAAGCCGTTCCTTTCAAAATTATTATCATATTGCCCGCGAAAAGGAAAATCAGAGGTTCACGGTAAAAGAGAGTAAGTTCCATTACCCGATGGAAGGAAAAAGTACTGTTCGCGGTAAAAGAAAGGAGGTTTCATTACCCATGGAAGGGTAAAATGGCTGTTCATGGTAAAAAAGTAGGGGTCATTGAGTAGTTCAAGGTTTATATAGTTGCACAACAACAAAATATGAAAGAAAATGTTGTCAAGGAGGGTGTACATAATGATTAACGTATTATTTGTTTGTTTAGGGAATATTTGCCGCTCGCCTATGGCGGAAGCAATGTTTCGTGATTTAGTAAAAAGGGAAGGGTTAGAACATACCATCCATGTTGATTCAGCGGGTACAGGCGATTGGCATATTGGTCAGCCGCCACATGAAGGGACAAGAAAAATCTTAGAAAAATATAATATTTCTGCTGAGGGGCTAAAAGCGAGACAATTTCAGATTAATGATTTTCAAGATTTCAATTACATCATCGCGATGGATGCTTCCAATGTTCAAAACATTGAAAAGCTGAAAAATCAAGATGCAAATGCCCGAGTCATAAAGTTGCTGGATTTAGTTCAAGAGGCAACAGATAAAAATGTTCCAGACCCATACTTTACGGGGAACTTTGAAGAGGTGTACGAGCTTATCGGAAAAGGCTGTGAACAATTGTTAAAAGAACTGCGTAAAGACCATAATATATAAGAAAGTGAGTGTGACTAGAATGGGGAAGTCGTTATTTTGGAAAGGCGTATTATACGGAGCGCTTGCAGGTGGTGCTTTAAGCCTGCTTGATCGGAGTACCCGGGAATCGGTTGCCGCTAATTGTAAAAAAGCAACGAAAGAAGTTTCATACTATGTAAAAAATCCTGGACAAGCTATAAGTGAGATTAAGGACATGACTAATCAAATTCAATCAACGTTTGAACAGGTTAGCTCAGAGGTTTCTTTTATTATGGAAAAAGTGGATGAATTAAAGGAATCGACAACCGATGTAGTGGAGCTTATGGGAGATACAAAGCAAGCTTTTTTTGAAAAAGATGAGGTTGAGGAGAGTACTAAAATTGTGAATTAATACTCTTAAGAGGTGATGGGATGGGACGAGCCTTTTCGAATTTGTTTTCGCAAATAAAGAAAAGAGTGATGGTAGATGATTTATTTGGGCTCTCGGCACAATTAGCCTACTTCTTCCTATTATCTCTATTTCCTTTACTTCTTTTCTTAGTATCGCTGCTTCCTTATTTGCCAATTACCCAAGAAGATATTCTTGCAGTTATTCGTGATTTTGCGCCAAAGGATAGTATGCAACTAATTGAGACTAACATTATTGCGCTTTCCCAAAAAAATGGCGGGCTGCTTTCCTTTGGAATTATTGCCACGATTTGGTCAGCATCCAATGGGATTAATGCAATCGTACGCGCTTTTAATAAAGCCTATGAGGTAAAAGAAACCCGCCACTTTCTTGTAGCAAGAGGGATGGCTATTCTTTTTACTTTTGCCATGCTGTTTGTCTTTGTTATTGCTTTATTGCTTCCGGTTTTCGGGAAAATTATTGGTGTTTATTTATTTGCTAAATTTGGCTTATCCGATGAGTTTATGACCATTTGGAATACGCTACGCTGGCTTGTGAGTTCAATCATCCTCTTCATTGTTTTTACTGGCTTATACTGGATTGCACCAAATACAAAGCTAAAATGTATTACAGTTATACCAGGTGCCATTTTTGCAACGGTGGGATGGGAGCTGTCTTCCTTGGCTTTTTCCTATTATGTGAGCAATTTTGGTAATTACTCAGCCACTTATGGGAGTATCGGTGCCATTATTGTCCTGATGATCTGGTTTTACTTAACTGGAATCATCATTATTCTAGGTGGAGAAATCAATGCTGTATACAGTAAATACAAAAAGGAAGATTGCTAATAGTTTCCTTTAATAAATTGTGGGTAACTTCAAAGAATAAGACAGGGGAAATAATATTGGTCTTTAAAAAGGAGGCTTATATTTATGTCTAAGAAATCGAAGAAGGACGGCGGAACAAAGCAAAAAGGTAAGAACAAACCAAAACAGAAAACTTCAGGTTCAGCTAACGGACAAAATGGATATCATTAAGAAAAAAAATCCCGGGGGCGCCCGGGATCTTTCATTTCTATGACTTCAACAGCCTTAAGCTATTTAAGATAACCAAAATCGTGCTTCCTTCATGGGCGATGACACCAAAAGGTAAATCAACAAATTGCAGGAAGTTGGACGCGATTAACAGCATGATGACTGTTATTGAGAAAATAACATTTTGCTTAATGATTCCATTCATTTTTCTTGAAAGCTTGATGGCTTCTGCAATGCGGGGAAGATCATTTTTCATCAGGACGACATCCGCTGTTTCCAGCGCCACATCTGTCCCTTCACCCATCGCAATTCCGATATTAGCTGTTGCCAATGCGGGTGCATCGTTTATTCCGTCTCCAACCATCCCAACTGTTCCGTATGTTTCTTGGAGTTTTTTTAGATGCTCGACCTTATTTTCCGGCAAGCATTCAGCTATATAATCATGAACATGGGAATCCTTCGCGATAGCCATTCCCGTGTTTTTGCTATCACCTGTAAGCATAATTGTGTAGATGCCCTGGTTTTTTAATTGATCGATCGCCATTCTAGTTTCTTCGCGGACTACATCCTGCAGAGCAATAATGGCTGCAATAACGCCTTCTTTTTGTACGAAAACAACCGTTTTCCCCTCACTGGCCATTTTCCCTGCGGCCCCATTACTAAAGCTTTGTGCCCCATCAATTCCAACAAAAGCGGCTTTCCCAATTTTCCATTCTTCCCCGTCAATATTGGCTTTTACTCCCCAGCCGGTAACATCCTCAATACTCTCCGGACTGATAAGGGATTCAGATAAATGACCCTTTGCATATTTCACTATGGCATTAGCCAATGGATGTGTTGAGTGACTTTCAATAGAAGCAGCTTTAATTAAAATTTCTTCCTTGGAAAGCCCTTCAGCTACAACCACATCTGTCACTTCTGGTTTTCCCTTTGTAAGGGTGCCTGTTTTGTCAAACGCAATGGCTTTTACATGACTTAAATTTTCTAAATGAACGCCGCCTTTAAAAAGAATTCCGTGTCTCGCCCCATTTGAAATGGCTGACAGGGTGGCAGGCATAATAGAAGCAACAAGGGCACATGGTGAAGCAACAACAAGTAAAATCATGGCCCGATAAAAGCTTTCTGTCCAGCTCCATCCTAAAAGGAAATGGGGGACAAACATCATCAGAACAACAACGGCTAATACAATTTTTACATAAGTGCCTTCAAAACGTTCAATGAACAGCTGAGAAGGAGATTTTTCACTTTGAGCAGATTGTACAAGCTGAATGATCTTTTGAAAAAGAGTGTCACTGTTTGGTTTTGTAATTTCCACGGTAATCGAACCATTTAAATTAACTGTGCCAGCAAAGACGGCATCTTCATTTCCTTTCGTAACAGGAATTGACTCACCAGTAATTGCTGATTCATCGATAGTAGATTGGCCTTTTATAATTTTTCCATCGGAAGGAACACGTTCTCCTGGCTTAACAAGAATTTGATCGCCAATACGCAATTGCGATACATGGATTTTTTCCTCGATGCCACGATTAACCCGCAAAGCTTCCTCAGGCTGAATCTCCATTAATGCGGAAATCTCCTTATGGCTTTTGTTCATTGTATACGTTTCAAGAGCACCGCTTACTGCAAAAATAAAGATAAGAATGGCACCCTCCGTCCAATAGCCAATAATAGCCGACCCGATCGCCGCAAAAACCATTAGCATTTCCACATTCAGCTCTTTATTTGCAATGGTTTCTTCGATTCCCTCTTTTGCTTTTGCAAACCCGCCGATTATAAAAGCGAGGATGTATGCTGCAACTGATGGGGCTGCCAGCTCATTTCGATCCAATATCCATCCAGCAGCAATGAGTACACCGCTAAAAAGAGCAGCCATTAATTCAGCATGTGGTTTTATTTTTTCTATAAGGCTTTCATTTTTGCTAACCGGACTTTCTAGTAGTGCTTTCACTTCAGTACTCATTTTTTTCCTCCCCTTAATGATATTATTTTTCAATTGGGCGCTTCTAATTGAGAAAAATAATCAACATCAATACCCCTATAAAACAACGAAAGCTGCCGCCTCAAAGGCGACAGCACAAAACTTAAATTGTAGTGTAATGTTGTTTTCTAGTGTTATTCATAGTTTACTATATAGGGTATGAAATGGGAAGGAATATGTTCCTTTTTTTATAATAATTATTAATTTATTATTATTTTACTTACTGAGAATAAGATTCCTTCTCAGAGGCCACTTGTTTTTGCCCAAAAATGACGACCGTTAAGAATATGAGGAACAGCATCATGCTTATAATATGAAAGAAGCTGAAAGACTTAAAATGCTGGATGAAAACTCCGCCAAGAAATGGTCCCGCCAAGCTTCCGATGCTAAATGCTACACCGCAAAGTAAATTTCCTGTTGGCAGCATATTTTTCGGTGTTAAATCAGCCATGTAACTGATCCCTAAGGAAAAAGTGGAGCCGACAACCATCCCAGCAATGAATAAGCAAATCGTTAATCCAATCATCATCTCTTCTAGAAAACTAGCCGTCATAAAGCTTAAACATCCAGTAAAAAGGATAATCATTAATATATTTCTTCTGCCATACTTGTCGCTTAATAATCCAAGCGGCAATTGAAATACGATAGCGCCAATCGCAAATGCTGTTAAGAGCATGGAAACATTCGTAACCTCAAGTCCAATTCTCAGCCCATAAACAGGAAAGCTTCCATTTATAGATGATTCAAGAAATCCATAACCAAATGCAGGGAGAAAGGCAACCCAGCCGTATTTGATTGCTTTATTAAATCTCTTCATTGTTTCTTTAAACGAATTTACTTCAATCGTTTGCTCTGGGAAATCGTTTTTTAAGATAAATAAAAATACCCATGCAATGAGGCAAAGTATTGATGAAACAATAAAAGGAAGAGCTTCATTAATATTAATCAATGGTGCCATCATAGGACCTACCGCGAAGCCCGCTCCAAAAAACAAGCCATATAAGGAAATATTGCGGCCTCTTTTATGCTCTGGTGAAAAAGAAGTGATCCATGTCTGTGTTCCGAAATGCAAAGCATGGTCGCCAATTCCAATCATTAGACGAAGGAAAAACCAGAACCAAAAGGATTTCCAAACAGGGAATAGCATGAGAGAAACAATAACAATCAATCCGCCATAAAGAATGACTGGTTTATACCCATACCTTCTTAACGGGTATTCCATAAAAGGGGACACAAGTAAAATTCCGATGTACAGCCCAGTTGCATTTAATCCGTTTAAGCTCGAAGAAACTCCTTCATTTTCAAAGATAATGGCTATTAACGGAAGCAGCATACCTTGGCTAAAACCCGAGATTGCAACAATACTAACTAAAATCCAAAAACGCATATTTTCTTTTTTCATTTTTTCAAAACCTCAACTTTTGGACAGAAATTCCTGCATAAAATTAATAAATAAAGACTCAATAATGATGGTATATGCAATCAGAGTTCTTGGCAATAAAAATCATTTTTTTCATTCTTTTGGGAAAGATATGGTGACGCGCTTTTTGTTTTCGGGAAAGTCAGCCTATAGATTTTCAATATATCGGTCGGTATCCAGATATATCGGTTAGTTTGATGATTATATCGGTCAGAAACCTAAATATATCGGTCGGTGCCAAATAATTAGGTCAGTTTACATTCTTATTTGAAGGGATGAGTTATAAGAATGAACAAAATTTTTTCCGCACTTGTATTTATCGGTGTGCCTCTATCTGTCATTGGTACACTTATGCATTGGTCCAGTATTTTAATGTTTATTATTTATTGCGTGACGATTATTGCTCTTGCAAGCTTTATGGGGAGGGCTACTGAGAGCCTTGCGATTGTTGCAGGTCCGAGAATAGGAGGCTTGCTGAATGCCACGTTTGGAAATGCTGTTGAATTAATTATCTCGATATTTGCTCTTAGGGAGGGCTTAGTTGGAGTAGTGCTTGCTTCCTTAACAGGATCAGTGCTTGGAAACCTTCTTTTAGTCGCTGGTTTATCATTTTTTATAGGGGGCTTAAAATATAAACGTCAGACCTTCAATGTGTATGATGCAAGACATAATTCAGGATTGCTTATGTTTGGAGTGATTGTGGCATTTGTCATCCCAGAAATATTTTCAATGACGATGTCAGAGAGCGATACACTTAATTTCAGTGTAGGTATTTCGATTATATTAATTGTTTTATATTTAGCAGCATTATTTTTCAAGCTAGTTACCCATCGCGGTGTTTATCAGACAGAAAATGTGAATGAAGATAGACATGGCGAGGAAGAGCCTGAGTGGGGAAAGGGAAAAGCGCTGCTTATTCTTGCTCTTGCAACCATTGCTGTTGCCTATGTATCTGAAAATTTAGTACACACATTTCAGGCAGTCGGTGAAACCTTTGGCTGGACAGAATTATTTATTGGGGTTGTGATTGTTGCTATAGTAGGGAATGCTGCAGAGCATGCTTCAGCTATTATTATGGCTTACAAAAATAAAATGGATATTGCTGTTGAGATAGCTGTAGGGTCAACCTTACAAGTGGCGATGTTCGTTGCACCATTGCTTGTATTAATTTCTTTAATGTTCCCAGTATCGATGCCGTTAGTTTTTTCGATGCCAGAGCTAATTACAATGGTGACCTCTGCACTCCTCATGATCATTATTTCAAATGATGGGGAAACCAATTGGTTTGAAGGAGCTACTTTACTTGCAGCCTATTTAATAATGGGGATAGGGTTTTATTTATTATAGGAAAACATAAAAACGACTCTGAAATGACTCCAGAGTCGTTTTAAAGTTCAATTATTTTTCGCAAAAGGATGTAAATCTACTCGCTTTTTAGGAATTTACCACCAGCCTTTATATTGTTACTGGACCATAAAACCTTTATTTTGGAATGATGAAACTTTAATAAACTGTCATCCTCCTTTTTAGTAGCGAATCGACTTAGCGGCCCTCCTTTTATTTGAAAGTAAGTTTATTATACATCGGATTTTGATATTTGTAAATATTCAGATTATTAAATCAATATTACGAATTTGTTTTTTGTATTGCAATCACTCATGGGGGTTCTGATAAAATTTTTTTTCAAAATGGATAATATACTTGAACTCCGAAAAAACTATAAACAAACGAAAGAGATAGTGAGTTGAAAGGAGTCTCACCATGAAAAAATACATGTCAATCTTTATCATAGGTCTAATATTTATGCTATCTTTTCAGAACGAAGCCGCAGGTTTAATGGATGAGAAAAAAACGAATCAACCCCAAAAAATAATAGCAATTCCAAACTCTGTTTTGACCATCACAAAGGAAAATACGTATCCAAACCCGGCACAGCATATGCCCAAACTGGAGCCAAGTGAATTAACACAAAGTTTAATTGAAACGTCTAAAGTTAAAATTGAAAATCCAGATTTAATCCGGATGTTAAATGAGACGACTGTTAATAGCACCCCATTTGCAATCGGGTATCGGGCGATCATATACCTTGGACAATGGCCGTTAAATTATGAGTCATCCGAAACTTCCCCGAATTGGGAGTATCAAAAGATTAACACCAATTACTTCGATAACCGGGGGGGAATTGCGCCCTATCAGATTCACTACGTTCAAGAAGCTCAGAAAGTGGTCAGAGGCGGCCTAACTGCAAAGGTACCAAGCACAGAAGATGTCAAAAAAATGATGCTCTTAAAGGCAATGGATAAATCTGGCCTGCCACTTTCCTTTGAAACAATAATCGGAGCTGGAACAAAAAAGGATCATAAATACAATATCCCGCCAAAAAGATTGGGCTATCTATACGGCTACGCCCCAGCAATTAACGAAAAAGGAAAGGTCACTTACGGGGAAGTCTATTTAATGCTAAAAGGAAATAAGAAAATGATTATTATTAAAAATGTAACATCCCAAGGAGTCGGTGCATGGATTCCAATTCAGGATCACATGTCCTTCGGATTTGTAGCATCAGAGCGGCCGAGATAAAAAAGTGTAATTGAAAACCTGCAGGGGATGGATGCATTTGGCAAATTCCCTGCAGGTTTCCTTGTGTTATTATAGAGTCTTGAAGTGTTATATGGCGCCCATCGATTCGGAAACTTTTAGTCGAAGGTCGTTAAGAGGGGGTCATAACGCCCTTCGATATGGAAACCCATGGTTGAAGGTCGTTAAGAGAGGCTTAAAACGCCCTTCGATACAGAAACCCATGGTCTAAG
>NZ_JBALNX010000006.1:0-13552 GCF_036962035.1 Bacillus sp. JJ1773 | reverse complement strand
GTCCATAACGCCCTTCGATTTGGAAACCCATAGTCGAATGGCGATATGAGCCCTTCAAGCCCCACATTGCCGACCTGATCCCTACTAAAGCCGAGACAACTTACTAGTCAAATTCATAAAATTAATACCCTTGTAGTAACTATTTTTCACCAGTACATTAGGTCCTAGGCAGCGTACTTCAGGACAGTGGCAATTTAATGATCGGGCTAAATCGGTATCAAGCCATTTGTCGAAAATGTCCGTGAGCTGATCAGATTGGACATTCCCCAGCGCCGGAGTATCACCAAAATCCGTCACAATGACATCTCCCGTAAAAATATTAATGTTCAAACGGGAACGGCCATCTGGATCATTTCGAACTGTAACATTTTTCGCAGCATATAAGCGTGTCAACAACTCCAAATCCTTTTCATTGCCACTGCAAGCGTAAAAAGGCAAGGTGCCAAACAACATCCAAGTATTTTCATCTCGAATATCCAATAAATGATGAATTGCGGAACGAATCTCATCTAATGACAGCGTTTCTAAATTGGATGCAAAATCAGATGGATACATTGGATGAATTTCATGGCGCTGGCATTTCATTTCCTCCACAATTTGCTTGTGGATTTTCTCGAGGTAAGGCAGGGTCCGCTTGTTTAACATCGTTTCGGCTGAAACCATAACACCAGCTTTAACTAATTCCTGACTATTTTCAATCATGCGTATAAAAAGCTTCTGTCTTTGCTCATACGTTGGCTTCCGTTCCATCATGGCAAAGCCGCCTTCAATAAATTCTTCCTCCGTACCCCAATTGTGAGAAATATGTAGTACATTTAAGTAAGGGATGATTTCCTCGTATCTAGCTAATTCCAGCGTTAAATTGGAGTTGATTTGCGTTTTGACCCCACGATTATGTGCGTATCGAAGTAAGGGGACTACATATTCCTCCACGGATTTCCTCGACAGCATAGGTTCTCCGCCTGTAATACTTAGTGCCCTCAAATGTGGCACCTCTTCAAGCCTCCTAAGTAATAAATCAACGGACAGTCCCTTAGGATCCTTTGGCTGTAGAGTATATCCAACTGCACAATGCTCACAGCGCATATTGCATAAAACTGTTGTTGTAATTTCAATATTGGAAAGAGTAAGCTCTCCAAACTCATCCATATCCTGATAGGCTTCCCATTGATCGTTTGCAGGTTTTACCTGCAGCATATTTTTAATCATTTTGCTCTCCTTTAAAATAAAATCCATTATCATTCTAAAATAAAATGCTCTTATGTCAAAGATAAGCTTACAACTTATAAGAAATGCCTAAAAGAGTAGATTCGTTTTTTTATAAAAATAAATTGACGGAATGCCTAGGACAGTTTATTATATACCATATTAACGACTATTTAACGACAATTAAAAATAGTCGAAAAATTGGTTTTGTTTGGAAAAACGATAAAAAAGGGGAAATGAACGTGCAAAAAAGGGAGATGACGTTTGGTCTTGCCATTATTCCGCTATTGGTAATGATTGTGGTCATGGCAATAGCGGTAGTTGTATTAGAACAAGGGCCGCATATTCCGCTTATTGTGGGAACCTCAACTGCTGCTATTGTAGCATGGCGTGTAGGATTCAAATGGGATGAAATTGAAGAGATGATGTATAAGGGGATACGTCTAGCTCTTCCTGCAGTCATTATTATTATGCTAGTAGGTTTAACGATTGGTGCTTGGATAGGCGGCGGAATCGTTGCGACTATGATTTATTATGGGTTAAAAATTATTACACCATCTCTATTTCTTGTAGCTATCTGTGTTATTTGCTGTATCGTTTCATTGGCAATTGGAAGCTCCTGGTCCACAATGGGTACGATTGGGGTTGCGGGAATGGGAATTGGCTTAAGTATGGGAATTCCTGCTCCAATGATTGCGGGTGCAATCATTTCTGGCGCTTATTTCGGAGATAAAATGTCACCGCTTTCAGACACGACTAACTTAGCGGCAGGTTTAACTGGCACGGATTTATTTGTTCACATAAAACATATGCTTTACACAACGATCCCAGGGATTACGATTGCTTTAATCGTTTATGCTATTATGGGAAGAAAATTTGCGGATGGAGCCATGGATGCACAAAGCATTGATCAAACGATTCAGGTTCTTCAGGACAGTTTTGTTATTTCTCCATTCCTATTAATAGTTCCTGTTCTCGTTATTGTTCTCGTTGCTAAAAAAGTTCCAGCCATACCGGCTCTTATTATTGGTATCTTGCTAGGTTTCCTAGCTCAGATTTTTGTACAAGGCGGAAATGTTGCCGATGCGGTCGCTGCTTTACAAAGCGGATTCCTCATTGACACTGGCAATGAAATGGTTGACAATCTCTTTAACCGAGGCGGTTTAGATGAAATGATGTATACTGTTTCAATGACAATTGTGGCGATGACATTTGGAGGAATTTTAGAAAATACAGGTATGCTTCAAGCGATTGTGAACCAATTATTAAAGCTTGCAAAATCTGCAAAGAGCTTAGTAGCTTCAACAGTTGTATCATGTTTTGCAACAAATGTTTCTTGTTCAGAGCAGTATATTTCAATCGTTATCCCATCTCGCATGTTTGCAAAAGCTTATCGTGATAAAGGCTTGCATTCTAAAAACTTATCCCGTGCACTGGAGGATGGGGGAACGCTAACCTCTGTGTTTGTTCCATGGAATACTTGCGGTGTATTCATCCTTGCAACACTTGGTGTTCATACATTTGAATATGCTCCATACGCAATCTTAAACTTTGTTGTTCCAATTCTCTCAATCATCTTTGCATATACTGGTTTCTCTATTGTAAAGCTAACTGATAAGGAAAAGCTTGAGCAGCAGAAAAAAGATGAACTAGTAATGAAGGCGTAACATAAAAAAGGAAGGTTCCTTAACAGAACTTTCCTTTTTTCCTTAAAAATAAATCGGGATATTCAGTTTATATAGAGCTCGCGGACGGCCCTGTTGATAGGTCATCTCCTCACCGACAATCTGAATGTACCCATGGTCAGTTAGCTTTTTTATCATTCTTTCAGCTGTACGCCTAGTGACTTGAAGAAAATCTGCCAGATCAGCTGAAGTAAACTGATGAATGTCCTTGGAAAACTTAATGATTTTTGAGAGGTTGGCAGGGCTTAATTTTGCTTTTTGTGCGATAAGGTATAAATCAGGGTGATCATTTACGAGTTTTTGCTGTTTATGCAATTGTGGGAAAGGGCCAAGAAGATCCTTTTTTTCTGTTAAAATAAAACAACAGTTGCTATTCTCATTTTTCTCGGCAAAACCTAAAGCAATTAGGGCATTTTTTTCAGCTTCCTTCATGGTCGCACCATAGCCAAAGCCAATGGCATTACCATCCGTTTTAGAAAATAATTGATTGAGGTCTTCATGTCTCATCGACTCTATGTCTCCTCTAGTGCTGTACAAGACAAACTGAGAATCATTTAATTGCTGAACAGTTGCATAAATCTCGTGTGCAAATGTATCAAGATTTTTCCGTTGTTGTTCATTTAGTGAATCAACGGATATATAGCCGACAGCCACTTGTGAAGCTTGGCTTTTCACATACTCAGCCTTTGCCTTCGCATCCTGTAGACCGCGAATCAAGGCAGTCTTTGGATCAGCCATCCGAATGGCAGGAACGCCTTGAAGGATTAATTGGTTATAAACAACATGTACACTTGTAATCGCTAAATCAATTTCCCCTTGCTTCCACAATAAGTGATGAAAGGAAACAAGCTGTTCAAAGTCATACGGTTCTTGCAGTAAAATATCCTCATAATCTCTAACATGCAAGGGGCTTGTCTTAATATCAACTGCATCCAGGACGTTGGAAACAATGGAAGCATCAAATAAATCAATTGAAATTCGATCCAATGAAATCTTCTTATGGTATAATGCAGCAAGCAGCGTTGAGGCGACCGTCATTTCATCCTGTGCTAAATAGAGGATAGGGATCGGCAATTGTTCATGATACTTTTGGGAAAATAAATAGGGCAATGTACCGGATAGGAAGACAACGTCACATGGCTTAATTTGTTTAATTAAGTACTCAGCTTCCTGTGGCTGTTTATAAATATACCCCTCTAATTCAATATTTGGGACTTGTTCCGAAACAGATTGAATCTGTTCGAAAAATTCAGCTGAACCTATGACAGCGATTTTTGTTTGCATGTTTCACCTCTTGAAGGGGGATTTTATTTTTTATAATTAACGACTGTTTAACGACAACTATAACAAATTATTTGAAAATTTTAAACAAAAAAGGAGAAAAATTTTATGAAAATAACCGCTATCCATCTTTATGCTATTCATTTACCGCTGCATGTACCCTTTGTTGTCAGCTATCACACTTACAATGATATGCCTTCTGTTATTGTTAAAATTGAAACAGACGAAGGAATTGTTGGATACGGGGAAGGTGTAGCAGATGAGCACGTGACTGGGGAATCGTTAGAGGGTGTTTACACCATTATTAAAAATACACTTGCACCTGTTCTTATTGGCCAAAACCCAATGGAAATCGAAAAAATTCACGACATAATGAATAAATCGATATACGGAGCTCCAACGGCTAAAGCAGCTATTGATATTGCTTGCTTTGATATTATGGGCAAAAAAATACAGCAGCCGGTTTATCAGCTGATTGGCGGACGTTATCATGATGAGTTCCCAATTACACATGTGTTAAGCATTGCCGAACCTGAACATATGGCAAGTGAAGCTGCTTCCATGCTTGAGCAAGGCTATCGTTCTTTTAAAATGAAGGTGGGCACAGATGTCAGGAAGGATGTTGAGCGTATTCAAGCTGTCCGTGAGAAGGTTGGGGATGATATCGCCATTCGAGTCGATGTGAACCAAGGCTGGAGAAATAGTGCCAACACTCTTGTCGCATTAAATCAATTGCGCGATTGCCATTTAGATTGGGTAGAACAGCCGGTTGTGGCTGATGATATAGATGGGATGGTTGAAATAAACGCGAAAACAACAGTTCCTCTCATGATTGATGAAGGCTTAAAGGGACAGCGAGAAATGCTCGAGATCATCCAAAAGCGTGCAGCCCACAAAGTCAATATTAAATTGATGAAGTGCGGCGGCATTTATCCCGCGGTCAAACTTGCACACCAGGCAGAGTTAGCTGGAATTGAGTGCCAGATTGGATCTATGGTCGAATCATCTGTCGGCTCTGCTGCAGGCTTCCATGTTGCTTTTTCTAAAAAAGTCATCACAAGTGTTGAGCTTACAGGGCCATTAAAATTTTCAAAGGATATCGGCAATCTTCATTACGATGTTCCATTTATCCGCTTAACTGAGAAACCGGGGTTAGGTGTAGATATAAATGAAGAAGTATTGAATGAATTAACCGTCTTACAGGATGTTGTTCGCTAGGAGTGGTGTTTAGGTGATGCATATATATGAAGGAACGTTAATTAAGGAAGGCCAAAAGATCCCCTTTGTTGTCCAGCCTTTAACGATGGCGGATGTAGCAAGGATTTTGAATGTACAGGATCAAGTCATTTCACATCTAAATGGGAAAAATACTCTTCAGCCACTGACGGAAGAAGAGTTTCGATATATTTTAGAGGGCAATGGAATGATGATTGGGGCATTTGTTGATGGAGAACTAATTGCTTTTCGAGCTTTATTAGTTCCTGTTATGGATGAAGAGCACTTAGGGATAGATATTGGCCTTAGTGAATCTGAGCTGCCAAAAGTTATTTATCAGGAAATCTCAAATGTCCTACCTGATTATCGCGGGAATCAGCTGCAAAAAACGTTGGCTGGGCTGATTATGAAGGAATTATCTAAGGATGATCATGGCTATCGATATGTTTGCTGTACCGTGGCTCCATTCAATATTCCAAGCTTAAAGGATAAATTCTCACAAGGCATGCGGATAGCTTCATTGAAGGAGAAATACGGCGGCAGCCTGCGTTATATTTTTGTGATGGATTTGGAGGAGAGCGCGGAGCCTGATTGGAGCGAGAGCTTGTTTATTCCAATGGGGGACACGGAAGCGCAACAAATAAAGCTTTCTGAAGGCTGGAGAGGAATTCGGATGGAAGTGAGGAATGGGGAGCTTTCGGTGGAGTATTATCGGGCTAAATGAGGTTGAGTGTGTTTTATACGCCCATCGTGAAGGAAAAACGGTGTAGAAGGTAGTTAAGAAGGGTTTATAACTCTCTTCGTAATGAAAAATGCGGTCGAATGTAGTTAAGAAGGGTTTATAACTACCTCCGTAAAGAAAAAATACAGTCGAATGTAGTTAAGAAGGCTTTATAACGCCCATCGTGAATGAAAAACGCAGTTGAAGGTAGTTAAGAAGGGTTTAAAACGCTCTTCATGAAGAAAAAATGCAGTCGAAGGTAGGTAAGAGGGCTTTATAACGCCCTTCGGGAAGAAAAAATGCAGTGGAAGGTAGTTAAGGATGTATATTACACCTTTCACGCATCCAAACGGGATACGATAGACAACATAATTTTATTTAACCAAACAATTGATCATAATATAAATATTCAATTTGCGAAAAGAGGAGTTTTTCGGTAGTATGTTATCGTTACGAAAGGAGAGAACATTTTGGGTAGTCCGATACAAGATAAAAACAACCAAGTGGTATTTTTAAAACAGCGGTTAAATATGTTTCTTGACGTTCTGGATGCTATTGAGCCAGAAGAAGCAGATATTGATGATATCGACCGTCTGATAGAAATCATTGACGACATTGAATCGAAATGCCGCGAATTCAATAATCGTGATTAAAAAAGAGCCTTAGTGGCTCTTTTTATTTTGGAATCCAGTTAGTATGGTCACCTTTTCCTCAATCAGAATGAGTGCTTTATCTTTAATTACCTCCATTTTAGGAGTATAATATAGACGGCAATTATAATTATTTGAAAAAATAGATATACTCGCAAAGGGGAAGGGGAACGAGGATGAATATCGAAAAGTTTCAAGAGAGTATGTATCAGCTAATTGTTGAAACATCAACAAGGCTTCCAAAAGACGTACGTCGTGCAATTCAGGCTGCGAAGGAAAATGAAAGTGCTGGAACTAGATCAGCTATGAGTTTAGCGACTATCACGAATAATATTAAAATGGCTGATGATAATGTTTCACCAATCTGTCAGGATACAGGTCTTCCAACCTTCAAAATTAAGACGCCTGTTGGTGCAAACCAGCTTGAAATGAAAGAAGCAATTAGAAATGCGATTGTACAAGCTACGAAGGATGGAAAGCTTCGTCCGAATTCAGTTGACTCGCTAACAGGGGATAATAGCGGGGACAATCTTGGATTAGGTGTTCCAGTTATTAAATTTGATCAATGGGAAAATGATTATATCGATGCCCGCCTTATTTTAAAAGGGGGCGGCTGTGAAAATAAAAATATTCAATACAGCTTGCCTTGTGAGCTTGAAGGACTTGGTCGTGCAGGCCGTGATCTCGATGGCATTCGTAAATGTATCATGCATTCGGTTTACCAAGCACAAGGACAAGGGTGTAGCGCTGGCTTTATCGGCGTTGGTATTGGCGGAGATCGTTCTTCAGGATATGATCTTGCTAAGGAACAGTTATTCCGTTCAAACGATGATGTAAATCCAAATGAAGATCTTCGCAAAGTTGAAGAATATGTCATGGAGAATGCCAACAAGCTTGGAATCGGTACAATGGGCTTTGGCGGAGAGACAACCCTATTAGGCTGTAAAATTGGTGTGATGAACCGTATTCCTGCCAGCTTCTTTGTTTCTGTAGCCTATAACTGCTGGGCATTCCGCCGTTTAGGTGTTGCTGTAAATGCTGAAACTGGTGAAATCAACGAATGGATGTATCAAGAAGGCGAAAACATCGATTTCGCTGCAACTGAGGCTGAAAAAGAAACAGCGGCAGCTGCCGAGACAAAAGCTGAAGTGATTACTTTACAAGCTCCTATTACAGAAGAACAAATTCGCAACTTAAAAGTTGGAGATGTCGTTCAAATTAACGGCAGAATGTACACTGGCCGTGACGCGATCCATCACCACTTAATGTCACATGACGCACCAGTTGATTTAAATGGCCAAGTTATTTACCACTGTGGTCCTGTTATGCTGAAAGATGCTGAAGGAAAGTGGCATGTGAAGGCAGCGGGTCCAACAACAAGTATTCGTGAGGAGCCATACCAAGGCGATATCATGAAGAAATTCGGCATCCGCGCGGTGATCGGAAAAGGCGGAATGGGTCCGAAAACTTTGGCAGCTCTTCAAGAACATGGCGGTGTGTACTTAAACGCAATCGGCGGTGCGGCTCAATATTATGCGGATTGTATTAAGGATGTTGAAGGCGTTGATTTGATGGAATTTGGTATTCCTGAAGCAATGTGGCATTTAAAAGTTGAAGGATTTACTGCTGTAGTCACAATGGATTCACACGGAAACAGTTTGCATGCGGATGTTGATAAATCATCTTTAGAGAAGTTGGCTCAATTTAAAGAGCGCGTATTTTAATATTGTTTGGCTCTAGTCATTGAAATGGCTAGGGCTTTTTTTTATGGAGTTTATTGGCATGGTTTGGCGCGAATGTTTTGCCTGACTGCACAAACAATAAGAAAAAATAAAAGAGGAGTGCAGAGATGAAATCACTTAGACATTTGCTCATTTTAACTGCCATTTTCTTGTTTTTTTCATCAACAGCCTATGCCAATTACGCCAACTCTCCTATTCATTGGGGATTTAAAAAGGGCTCAAATGAGCAGCCAGCCGATGCTGGTAAAGGATTAGATGACATGCTAGAACGGCTAGGTGCCTACTACAAGGGAGATACAACGAAAAAAGAAATTTATTTAACCTTTGATAATGGCTATGAAAATGGCTATACAGAAAAAGTTTTAAACGTATTGAAAAAGGAAAAGGTGCCAGCAGCATTTTTCATTACGGGGCATTATTTAAAAACTGCACCTGATCTTGTCAAACGAATGGCCAACGAAGGTCATATTATCGGCAACCATTCCTGGCATCATCCTGATATGACAACTATTAGTGACGAGAAAATTGCTAAGGAATTGGAAATGGTTCGGGAGGGGACGGAAAAGCTAACAGGAATAAAAACGATGGCGTATCTGCGTCCGCCAAGGGGCATTTTTAGCGAGCGAACAATCGAAGTAGCTAAGCAGCATGGCTACACTCACATATTCTGGTCCTTAGCTTTTAAAGATTGGGTGGTCGATCAGCAAAAAGGCTGGCAATATTCCTACGACAATATCATGAAACAAATTCATCCTGGAGCTATTTTGCTGCTTCACACCGTATCTAAAGACAATGCAGATGCACTGGAAAAAGCGATACAGGATTTGAAAAAGCGGGGCTACACGTTTAAAAGCCTTGATGATTTGATGATGAGTAAGGGGATGGAGGAGAGAATGCTTTATTGAAATGGGGGCTAGCGGATATATTAGGAAAAGTCGCGGATATATTGCCGAGAATGGCGGATATAATCAAAATCTGGCGGATATATCATCCAAAGTGGCGGATTTGTTAAAAATCAGACCCGATCATGGGTCTTTTTTGCGTTTTTACAGGTACAGCTTTAGTCAAAGCATAAGAAAAAATGCTATAATGACGGAAAAATGGTTAAAGGACGGATCATTCTTGGAAACAATACAAATAAAAGGCCCTTACAATTTTGATCTTGTACTGGACAGGCTTTCCATCGACCCGCTTAATCAAGTGGATATAGCCAATCGATCGGTAAAAGTGCCACTGCTGATTGAAGATGAACCGATTGTGGCAATAGTAAAAGCAAATGGAACAACTTTAGCCCCCGAATTCGTGATTGATGGGACAGAGGGCAAATATAAGGAAAAAGCCGATAAAAGATTAGCGGAAATTTTTCAATGGCTTACTCCACTTGAAATGATTGGCCAACATTTCAAGAATACGGACCTTAAAGAGATCTTTGAACAACACTATGGCACACCCATTGTTCTCGATTTTTCACCGTATAACTGTCTATTAAAATGCATTATCCACCAGCAGCTGAATATGTCCTTTGCCCATACTTTAACAGAGCGGTTTGTCAAAACTTTCGGATTTGAAAAAGAGGGTGTTTGGTTCTACCCCCTGCCGGAAAAAGTCGCCGAGCTTACCGTAGAAGACCTTCGTGAGCTCCAGTTCAGCGGACGCAAAGCGGAATATGTGATTGGCATTGCTAAAGAAGTAATAGAAGGTAACCTCAACTTTGATGAACTAAAAACACAATCAGATGAGGACATTTTTAAACAATTAATTAAATTGCGCGGAGTTGGACCATGGACGGTTCAAAATTTCCTCATGTTTGGTCTAGGCCGTCCGAATCTTTTTCCAACAGCAGACATCGGCATTCAAAATGCCTTGAAAAAATTATATCAATTAGAAGCGAAACCAGCTGTAGAGCAAATGGAGAATTATTCAAAAGGCTGGGAACCTTACTTAAGCTATGCTTCCCTGTATTTATGGAGAAGCATCGAATAATCTGGAGTGATCGAGCATCATGAAACAAGAACAAACAGCAAAACTCAAACTAAATCAAACTTTTCCACTGACAATTAAACGGCTCGGAATTAATGGTGAGGGCGTAGGCTATTTTAAAAAGCAGGTTGTCTTTGTGCCTGGAGCATTGCCTGGGGAAGAGGTTGTTGTTGAAGCAACGAAGGTAAACCCAAAATTCGCAGAGGCAAAAATAAAGAAAATCCGTAAAAAGTCAGAGCATCGTGTCCAGCCGCTATGCCCGATTTATGAACAGTGTGGGGGCTGCCAGCTTCAGCATTTGCAATATAGCCAGCAGCTGAAAGAAAAACGTGATATTGTCATTCAGGCACTGGAAAGACATACGAAGTTGAACCCAAACCAAATTGATATTAAAGAAACAATCGGTATGGACGACCCTTGGAATTACAGAAATAAGAGCCAATTTCAAGTCGGACTGAAAGACGGAAAAGTACTCGCAGGCCTATACGGAATGAACTCTCACCGTCTCATCAATATTGACCAATGTGCCGTTCAGCATCCGCAAACAAATAATGCAACTGTAACCGTAAAAAGGATACTGCAAGATCTGAAAATACCGATATATAATGAAAAAACAAGAAAAGGTCTAATTAGAACAATCGTTGCAAGAGTCGGCATTCAAACAGGCGAGCTGCAAATCGTCTTAATTACGGCAAAAAAAGAACTTCCGAAAAAAGATCTCATTATCCAAGAGATTAAAAAGCGACTGCCAGCAGTGAAGTCCATCATCCAAAACATTAACGGACAAAAAACATCCTTAATTTTTGGTGAAGAAACAGTCAATCTTGAAGGAAATGACTTTATCCAAGAAACGCTTGGCGATCTATCCTTCGAATTGTCAGCACGGACATTTTTCCAGCTTAACCCGGAACAAACGGTCAAGCTTTATAATGAAGTGAAAAATGCAGCAGGATTAACAGGGAAAGAAAAAGTAGTGGACGCCTATTGCGGAGTAGGTACAATCGGTTTATGGGTAGCGGAGCAAGCAGCTGAAATCCGCGGAATGGACATCATCCCAGAATCTATAGAAGATGCTAAGAAAAACGCTACTCGTCACGGGATTAAGCATGCTAAATATGTCACTGGAAAAGCTGAAGTCCTGCTGCCGAAATGGGTAAAAGAGGGATGGAAGCCAGATGTTATCATTGTGGATCCTCCACGGACAGGGCTTGATGAACAGCTTTTAAAAACGATTTTGAAAGTGAAGCCGAAGAAGGTTGTGTATGTATCATGTAACCCATCGACTTTGGCGAAGGATATTGATGTATTGAGTTCTAGTTACAAGGTTGATATGATTCAGCCGGTGGATATGTTTCCTCAAACGGCGCATGTGGAAAATGTGGCAGTGTTGGAGCTGAAAAATAAATAAGGTGACTAAAGAAGTCTAGAGATAGGCTTCTTTTTTTGGAGAAATAACAATAATGCTTGTTATAATTTGAGTGGTTCCTGAAGAGGAATGATAAAGAGTATTCGACAATTGGCAGGTACCAAATAGTATAACCACGAATCGTATTCCTCTTTAGCGGAATCAAAATTTCTAGTACTATTCCCTAATGGTTTTTATTTTTAAAAAAGCAGACGATAATTCGAGAATCTTATACAGATCCTATTGAACATCTGCTTTTAAATGAACTTAAAGTAAAGTTGATGATGCGTTTATTCAAAGATGCATTAATATTACCAACTATTTTTCAAAACAATTTTTCCTATCGTCTTACCTGACTCCATATACTCATGGGCTTTTGAGACCTCATCAAACGTAAAAATATTTGAATCCAAAAGCGGACGCAGCTTCCCTTCCTCAACCAAACTAGCAACCTTCTTCAAAATTTCTTTGATTAAGATACTAATCTTAGACCGATTACTGCCACTACTACCAATGCAATAAAGAAAATACGCAATTTATCTTTGGACTCACCATAGTACAACATTCCTATGATTGCACTACCTACAGTTCCAATTCCTGTCCAAACTGCATAAGCGACACCTAAAGGAACGGTCTTCATCGCAAGATTAAGAAAGGTAAAACTAAAAATAAAACCAATCAATATAATAAGGAATCCTTTTAGTTTCTGACCTTTCCCCATAATCTGCATACCAGTAACACCAACAATTTCAAGAATACCTGCGATAATTAAGAATAACCAACTCATCCTTCTTGACTCCTTTCTGCATCCTGCTTACCGGTGACAAGTTTTAACCCAAGCACTCCCACAAGTAGTAAGACAAGAAAGAAGAGCATACCCAAATTAAAAGGTGCATGAAAGATAATGATATCAACTAACACTGTTCCAACTGTACCCAATGCTACAAAAACGGCGTATACTGTACTTGTAGGTAAAGTTGTAGCAGCTCGGACAAGCAGTATAAAACTAACAACAACTCCTATAATAGTAAAAGTCCATTCTAAAGGCGAGTTGGCATGTTTTAATCCTGTGGCCCAACCAACTTCAAAGATGCCTGCAATGATGACTAAAATCCACATATTTGTTCAAACACCTTCTTTGTTTTATTATTAACTAACGGTAGTTAGTATAACGTTGATTTTGTGTATTTTCAACTGTTTTTTTGAAAGGATGAAGGAATTGAATACGAAAGACCAAATTATTGAAGCAGCTAAGCGTTTGTTTGCTCAGCACGGCTATGAAGGCACAACGTTATCGCAAATCGCAAATGAAGTAGGGATTCAAAAACCCTCGATATACAATCACTTTAAAAGTAAAAATGATTTGTACTTATACGTAGCAGACATGGTTATGGACGCTTTACTTATGAGAATGCAGGATACATATGAGATTCATAGAAATGAGGATTTAGAAACAAGGCTTTATTTATTATTTAAAAATAGCTGTAATTTTATTCTAAATAAACAAGAAGGTATGATGTATGTACGCTTTTTACTATTTCCACCTGTAGAATTAAAAGAAGAAGTTAAAGCAATTGTAGAAAAAGGAGATAATGAAATAGACGAGATTGTAAACAAATTCTATACTCAAGGAATAGAAGAAGGACAATTAAGAGATATACGAACAA
>NZ_JBALNX010000059.1:0-2349 GCF_036962035.1 Bacillus sp. JJ1773 | reverse complement strand
AACAGCCCGTAAAGGCCCGATTATACGAACACAGACTAAGAACGCCACGTCCTGTGGCAACGTCGGCACTAGTACGTCCTGTACGTCGGAGGTCATAAGCCGATCTGTCAGTAAGGTCAAAGTACAACCTTTCTGCCAGTTCGTCTTATGCTTGTCGCCCCTGGGCAAGGCGCTTCCGCATTTCTAGGAGCAGTGTTTTTTTCTATAGAAAAACCAACATTGATTTAATAACTTTATAGTGGAACGATCCTTTTCTAAAAAGGCCCTCTGCATTTGATTTAGAAACCATCCAGGCATACAAATACCTCCTTAATAGGAATTCGGAATTGAAAGAATCTATAAAGAAGCGTAGGGGAATAAACTTCTTAATTGTAAAATTAAAATGGTTATCAAACTTATTACAATAAGAAAAGGTATATATAACATATGCTATAATAGGTTGTCATGTTCACATAAATTTAGAGGGGAAAAATGGGATGGATGACTTAGAACTGCAAAAGTTAGTTGAGGACATTTCACTTCAAAGCTTTGGAAATCCGTTTCGGCATAAAGCTTGTTTTAATGGAAGGCTTAGGTCGACAGGCGGGCGTTATATGCTTGACACCCATAATATAGAGATAAATAGGAAATACTTAGATCAGCTCGGGTTTGAGGAATTATGCGGAATTATTAAACATGAGCTTTGCCATTATCACCTTCATATTGAAGGAAAAGGATACAAGCATCGAGATCGGGATTTTAGACTTTTAATGAAAGCCGTTGGAGCACCAAGATTTTGCTCTCCTCTACCAGAACGCACAAAAAAGACCATGCTTAAAAGAGTTATCATATATGCTTGCAAAGATTGCGGGCAATTATATGAACGGAAAAGAAGTATTAATACACAAAAATATGTTTGCGGAAAGTGTAAAGGGAGATTAAGAAAAATTGAAGAATTAAAACAAGGGTAATTTCTCTAAAGTAAATTAGATAAATTTACATAAAACTATAGAAGATTTTTTAAAAAAACTTTCTTGACTTTTAATGTCTAGGTTTTTATAATAGTAAGAGTCGACAAGATGCTTTAGTGAGAAAAACACAGCGTTTTGTTAAATATTCCGCAGTAGCTCAGTGGTAGAGCATTCGGCTGTTAACCGAACGGTCGTAGGTTCGAATCCTACCTGCGGAGCCATTTATGGGGAAGTACTCAAGAGGCTGAAGAGGCGCCCCTGCTAAGGGTGTAGGTCGCGTAAGCGGCGCGAGGGTTCAAATCCCTCCTTCTCCGCCAGAGATATTTATGTATGGCCCATTGGTCAAGCGGTTAAGACACCGCCCTTTCACGGCGGTAACACGGGTTCGAATCCCGTATGGGTCACTTTAATAAAAAATTTAATATGGTCCGGTAGTTCAGTTGGTTAGAATGCCTGCCTGTCACGCAGGAGGTCGCGGGTTCGAGTCCCGTCCGGACCGCCATATAAACTTCAATGGGCTATAGCCAAGCGGTAAGGCATCGCACTTTGACTGCGACATGCGTTGGTTCGAATCCAGCTAGCCCAGCCATTTTTTAAAAAAACATCTTCGAAGCCCTGCTTCGCCGAATGGTTTTTTAAAAAAATGCGACAAAGACCGCAGGACTTTGGAGCAAGATTATGACTACAACATCTTATACCGAGCCATTAGCTCAGTCGGTAGAGCATCTGACTTTTAATCAGAGGGTCGAAGGTTCGAGTCCTTCATGGCTCACCACCTTAAACAAAAAAGTCGGATAAGCGATTAATTTCTTTGTTTAAGATTCTTATTTGCGGGTGTGGCGGAATTGGCAGACGCACCAGACTTAGGATCTGGCGCCGCAAGGCGTGGGGGTTCGACTCCCTTCACCCGCACCAATAAATACCAGTTGAATTTCGTTTTGATGTTTGGTACTATAATCTTTGTCGCTTCTTATGAAGCGGTCGTGGCGGAATGGCAGACGCGCTAGGTTGAGGGCCTAGTGGGGGCAACCCCGTGGAGGTTCAAGTCCTCTCGGCCGCACCAAAAAAAGTTGTTGACATTCGAAACAAAACAAGATATACTATAAAAGTTGCTTTAATAAATGCGCCCGTAGCTCAATTGGATAGAGCGTCTGACTACGGATCAGAAGGTTATGGGTTCGACTCCTTTCGGGCGCGCCATATACGGGAAGTAGCTCAGCTTGGTAGAGCACTTGGTTTGGGACCAAGGGGTCGCAGGTTCGAATCCTGTCTTCCCGACCATTAGAATTAATAAAATGATATTGCGGGTGTAGTTTAGTGGTAAAACCACAGCCTTCCAAGCTGTTGATGAGGGTTCGATTCCCTTCACCCGCTCCAGAAGATAGTTCTTTGAAAACTG
>NZ_JBALNX010000058.1:33286-34143 GCF_036962035.1 Bacillus sp. JJ1773 | reverse complement strand
ATAATCTTACATATGAATAAAATAATCCTGAATATTAATATTAAAAGAGCCACTAGTCCCTTCTTTATCATTAAAAGTAAAGAAATAACAGCAAATATGAGTCCTCTTACTGGTTTATAGATCATATAATGAAACAATTTTAATAAAAAGCGATAAATAGCGACAATTACCGAAATAGAAATCTCCAGAAGACGCACATATAATCCTTTAAATAAACTTTGATAGGCCGCAAAGCCGCATAAAAGGGCAATAAATATATAAAATCTCAGTTCTCCGCGATTGACGATAAATAAAATATAAAAAATAGCCAGCCCTTGTACAACCCAAAAGAGGATATCATTGATAAAAACAATCCAGCTTTTGCGATTACTGCGTTTTAGGAAGCGGTTGTAAGTATCAAGAGCTGCGCCAAAGACACTGCCCATGCCAATCATGGCTAGCATGGTGATAAATTGTGTCGATAAAGTCATCGGAATAACTTGCTAAAGAAGCCTTTAGCCTTATCTCCATGCTGATCATCTAAATAAACGAGATCAAGTATTTTCCCTTTTATGGAGACAACCCCTTTATCGACATCAAGATTTTTCATCTGCAGGTTCTGACCTTTAATCGCCAAAAACCCCATTACAGTATCTAATAAAAATTCCTCATTATCAAAGCTCTCTACCTGCTTAACCCCTGTAATGTCCAAAAGCCTTCTTCCACGCATAATAACATCGTGGTCCTGAACATTCGACTTTGTTGAATTTTGCTCAAAATATTGGCTCATCTTACATCCCCTCACAATCACAAAGTACAAGCTTTTTGTACATGTTATGAGAAAGGGATGAGAAATAGAACATAGAAAAGCGGAAGCA
>NZ_JBALNX010000058.1:316-33248 GCF_036962035.1 Bacillus sp. JJ1773 | reverse complement strand
GTTGGTCTTTACCTTCTTGTCAACTTGGCTTATGACCTGCGACGTACAGGACGTACTAGTGCCGACTTTGCCACAGGACGTGGCGTACTTAGTCGGCGAGCCCCTAGGTGCTGGAGCTAGACAAATAGAAAAGTGGAGTGCTTATTCCTCGACTCCGACCTTTTCCTCTTTTACAATCGTATACATTTCTGCAGCTTCTTCTTTTTTCGTTGTTTCTTGAATACGGTCAATTTTGACAGTGACTACTCTTTGCCCAAAGCGTATAACTAACTCATCCCCGACCTTAACAACAGTGCTTGCCTTTGCCTGCTGGCCATTCACAAGAATTCTCCCTTGATCGGAAACCTCTTTTGCCAGCGTTCTTCTTTTTATTAATCGGGATACTTTCAAAAATTTATCTAATCTCATTGTCTGGACTCCTCTCCAACCGTTTTGCTTCTTCCCAGAATTCATCTAATTGCTCTAACCGGTAATCGGCAAAGTGCTTTCCGCTCTCTTTTACCTTCTTTTCTACAAAAGCAAAGCGGCGTTTGAACTTCTGATTTGTTAAAAACAGAGCTTCTTCAGCGTCAATTTGGTAAAAACGTGCAATATTCACAATAGCAAATAGGATATCACCAAACTCATTCACGATTTGCTTGCTTCCTTTTTCCGCCTCTAATTCAAATTCACGAAGCTCTTCTTTTACTTTCTCCCAGGCAGGCCCGACTTCCTCCCAGTCAAAGCCAACCTTTGCTGCCTTTTTCTGAATATCGGCAGCGGCCATTAAATTGGGAAGGGATTTACTTATTCCGTCAAGGATTGATTTTTCCTCCGATTGGCCCTTTTCTTCCTGCTTAATATCCTGCCAATTTCTTAATACATCTTCTTCCGTCTCAGCGGTTACATCCCCAAATACATGCGGATGGCGGCGTACCATTTTTCCGGAAATCCCTTCAATCACATCTTCAATGGAAAAGAAGCCTTCATCCTCCCCTATTTGCGCATGAAGCATGACCTGCAGAAGGACATCTCCGAGTTCCTCCGCCATATGATCGATATCGTCTTCATTAATCGCTTCAATAAGCTCGTACGCTTCTTCGATTAAATACTTTTTTAATGACTCATGCGTTTGTTTTTTATCCCATGGGCAGCCATTTGGCCCGCGAAGCTCGGCAATAATCTCGCGCAGCTTGGAAAAGCTTTTATACAAAATGGCCTCATCCGTTACGGGAGGAACATAAATAGAAGTAAGATTATTTATCTCCATATCCCGATCCAATTCGTACAAAGGAACCTTGCGAAGCTGCTCTTCCTTGCTCCCTGCGGCCGTCACAATAAAAACATTATAATCATAAGGCAATAAATCCATTAGTGTAAGCTTTACTTCAGATGCCACAAACTGATCATACACCTGCCCAATGATCATGTGATGCTTCACTTCTAGCTCATCTTTCTTCAAGCTTGTTCCATCAAGCAGCTGAAAGCCCTCGATTGGATCAATTTTAAGTGACTGGAACAAGGCATCAAGAAAGCTTTGCCCCCCGCCGATTTCTATCGTTATTCCATGATCTGCCGCTCTCTCCAGCAACAGCTGAACAGTGCGTTCCGCAACAAGCGGATGACCTGGTACTGCATAAGTAACATCTCCGCGTAAAGCTTCATCTAGCAGGCTCGAACAAATTTCTTCATATACTTCATGAAATTGCTCGTGTTTTTCATATATAGAGTCAAATGAAGAGAATTCAAGCCCCTCCTTCACCAATTCCATAACGACAGGATGTTCTTTCGTCCGCAGATATAGGGGGGAAGCGCTTTTCAGGGCACGGTAGACTCCTAGAGGGAGTTGCTCTAAATCCCCGGCACCTAACCCAAGAATCGTGATTTTTGACATTGATTGGTTCATCTCCTTTTCCTTTTAGGCAGAAAAAAAACCAGCTTGCTCCCAAATGGCAGCATGGAAAGCTCTTTTTCTTTAAAGGTATTCCCTTTTAATACAATCCATAGATAAATAAATCCGCCGACAGCCACAGCACTTAATGCCTGAAAGCCATTAAACAAACGCCCCTCTTCGAAGCTGGCTAAATAACCCGTCATATATAAATAAACCCGCAAGGCAATAAACATAGAAAGTGCAGCTATTCCAATAATCAGGATAAATCGTTTGTTCAAAATCCGAGTCCGCACTTGATTGCGGAGCTTAACAAGCAAGATGACCATAATGAAACTTAAGGTCAAACACGAGGCTGCCGCTGCTCCCAATGTCCCTAATGGCGGAATAAGTATTGCATTTAGTACATATTTCACCACGAAGCTGCCGAGAATAACAAAGGCTGGAAAAAGAATAATGCCTAAGCCTTGTAATATTGCGGTAACGGTCATTATGATGGAGCTTAACAAAATAATAAGGCTCAAAACTCCTAAAACATCTGAACCCTCGCTGTTTTCAAACAGCATAATATTTGTTGGGCGAATAATACTCCATAAGCCGATTGTTGCGGCAACGCCTACAAACAAGGCGATTTTAAGCGCCAGCCGAATGTTATCATGCATAAATGCAAAATTTGACCTTAATTTTTCACTTGTAATAATCGGAACTAATGATAATGACATGGAAGTGGCAACCACCATCCCTACCTGAATAAGCGGCTGACCTCGATCATAAATTCCCTTAAGCTCTTTCGCCTCATGAGTATCTACTCCTGAAGAAATAAGCATCGAATATAGATTTAAAGAATCTGCCATTTGCAAAAACACAAGGAGCAAGCTGCTTACGCATATAGCAAATCCCTGTACCAAAAGAGCCCTAGCTATTTGTATGTTTTTTTGAATATCAAATTTTGCTAAAGGAAGATGAGATTTACGTCTTCCTATCCAATAAAATGTGATAAGAACAATAATGGCTGCGATTCCGCCTGTTACAGAGCCGAACGCCGCTCCTCCTCCTACAAAGTACAAGCTATATCCCTTACTTGTCAGCAAAAAAGCGGCTAAGAAGATCGTGATCACTCTTATTAATTGCTCGACCACTTGGGATATGGCTGTAGGAACCATATTCCCTCTCCCTTGGTAAAAGCCTCTTAGCAATGCAACTACAGGGAAAATTAAAAACGTGACTGAAATGACTTTCAGTAAAATCACAAGCTTGGGATCCTTCATTTGAGCCGCCAGCCAACCCGCGCCCCAGAAAAGAAAAGCAAAACAAATAAATCCGATTATAAATAATATTAGGGCAGACGTGATAAATAGATGCTGTACCCCATTTTTCCCCTTCTTGCTCGAAAGCTCCGTGTAAAGCTTAGAAATCACAACCGGAAAACCATATGTAGATAAAGCAAGGGCAACTCCATAAAACGGATAAACTTGCTGATAAATATAAAAACCAACATCTCCCACAATATTTTGAAACGGTACGCGGTAGACGGCGCTTAATATTTTTACGATTAATGCGGCAAAAGTTAAAATGAAAGCCCCTTTAAATAATTCTATAGCTTTTTTCTCGGGACCCATTGCCCCTCTCCTTCCAAATCTTACATTCGAAAGTATTATAACATGGCTGCTTACTTAATTGCCCCCATGAGTCACTTCATTGAATTTACCTCGTGCTGCCATGCGACGAGCTGTACAACGCTTCCCCGAATATACTATGGCGCAGGAGCACATATATAACAGTTAATTAATTTAAAGGGCAGCCAACCCTAAAAACCATCAGTGGGCCCCCAATTATATGGAGGCCCACTGATGGAAGTTTCACCTTATGATTCCATTTGTCTTGCCAGAAATCCTGCAGCTGTTTCTACAGCCTTTTGCTCAACTTCTCCTAACGTATCTTCTTTAGCATAGATGATCACAGCACCAATTGGATCTCCATTTGCAATGATTGGTCCAATGGTGTAGGAAGAAATGGCTTCAGTATGACCATCAACGAGAGAGAAATCACCCGACTGATTAATGAGAACGGAACTGCGGTCCTCCATCGTCTTCTCTACTAATTCACTAATGTTTTTGTTTAAGTATTCCTTCTTGGATCCCCCTGCAACAGTGATATATGTATCTCTGTCACAAATTAATACTGGGTTTCCTAAGCTGTCAAACAGTGCCTCCGCATACTCTTTTGCAAAGTCGCTTAGTTCACTGATCGGTGAGTACTTCTTCAAAATGACCTCTCCATCACGGTCAACGAAAATTTCTAATGGGTCTCCTTCACGAATACGCAGCGTTCTGCGAATTTCCTTAGGAATAACCACACGCCCTAAATCATCGATTCGACGAACAATACCAGTTGCTTTCATCCAATGTTGCCTCACTTTCATCTGATGATTTTTTATAGAAATAAGAAAAAGGATTTTCCAAATTCAGACAGATGTCCGACTTCTGGCGCATTGTACTAAAGTATAATGCCCAAGGTTGGAGTCCCGCACTGAAAGCGCGCAATTTTCAGCTTTTCTTATCTGGCCATGATTCAAAATTGGGAGAAATTGAATACATCGCCATGTTTGAACTTAGTATCTTTCATATGGAAAGTTCTATACACGTTCAATTATTTTTTCTCGAGTTTATCTTTCCATTAAAACTCGGAAAAATCATCTGGATCGTTTTCTGTACTTAGATGAACTTTGGTGGTTTTTCTAAAGAAATACCCTTCGTTTTCCATGAGTAAACATATTTGAAAGCTTTTAGGGCTTTTGCTCTGCTTATTTATTTAAGGGGCATTAGAATTTATAATGCCTGACTATGCTGTTCTTTAACGGAATCCTTCATCCCTTGTACCACTTCAAAGGCTATTTTTAACCATTCATTTGGTTTGATTCCTTTTATATGGAGCACAGCCTTGAGTTTTTTTCCATCCATCCCAAGCCCTACTGTACGGCCAAATTTACTAGTGATTTCAAAGATTTTCGGGCCGTCTATTCGTTCGCTTGCCTTTTCAGATTGCAGAATCAGTATTTCTTGTTTACTCTGTTTAATCGTTTCCACTCCGGCAAGCTCTCCAAGAACCTTCATTTGTGCGACTTGGAATAAATAGGCAACCTCTTCAGGGTATTCTCCGAATCGATCGAGCATTTCATCATGAAGCTCCTCGATATCCTCTATACTTGAAGCACCTCTAAAGCGTTTATACATTTCAATCTTTTGATGGCCATCTGAAATATAGGAATCAGGAATATAAGCATCTAATTCTAGATCAATTTCGAGCCTCTGCTTATTCTCATGCTCCAGATTGCCTTTCCTATTTTCGATCGCTTCCTTAAGCATTTGCGAATATAAATCAAACCCAACAGAATCAATGAAGCCATGCTGTTCAGCACCTAATAAATTTCCCGCGCCCCTAATGGACAGGTCACGCATGGCAATTTTGAATCCGGAGCCAAGCTCTGTAAATTCTTTAATAGCCTGGAGCCGCTTCTCAGCTACCTCGGTTAATACTTTATCTTTTCTATAGGTAAAATACGCGTAGGCAACCCTATTAGAACGGCCAACCCTTCCTCTCAGCTGATAAAGCTGTGATAGCCCCATTTTATCGGCATCGTGAACAATGAGCGTGTTGACATTGGGGATGTCTACCCCAGTCTCAATGATTGTCGTGCTCACAAGAACATCATATTCGCCGGAAAGGAAACCTAGCATAACAGACTCGAGCTCATTTTCGGTCATTTTCCCATGGGCATAGGTCACTCTTGCGTCTGGAACAAGCATCGAAATTTCCTCTGCTTTCCGTTCGATATCCTCTACTCGGTTATAAAGGAAATAAACCTGCCCATCGCGAGCAAGCTCTCTTTCTATCGCTTCTCGTACAATTCCACCATTATACTCCATCACATAGGTCTGTATAGGAAAACGATTTTCCGGAGGAGTTTCGATGACCGATAAATCACGCACGCCGAGCATCGACATATGAAGAGTTCTAGGAATAGGTGTAGCCGTTAATGTTAGAACATCTACATTTGTTTTCAGCTGTTTTATTTTCTCCTTATGTGTGACCCCAAACCGCTGTTCCTCATCGACAATAAGCAGGCCTAGGTCACGATACGAAATATCCTTTGAAAGAATACGATGAGTCCCGACTACTACATCAATGGTTCCCGCCTTTAAACCTTTGATCGTTTCTGTTTGCTGTTTCCTAGATTTAAATCGGCTTAGCAGGCCGACCTCGATCGGATAATCCTGAAAGCGCTCTCTCATTGTTTCGTAATGCTGCTGAGCAAGAATTGTTGTCGGAACAAGGAAAGCTACTTGTTTTCCATCGGCAATCGCTTTGAAGGCTGCACGAATCGCTACTTCTGTTTTCCCATAGCCCACATCCCCGCATAATAACCGGTCCATCGGGCGCTCTCTTTCCATATCTCTTTTAATTTCGTGAATGGAACGAAGCTGATCCTCTGTTTCTTGATATGCAAAGGCTGCCTCGAATTCCCGCTGCATCTCCCCATCTGGGCTAAAAGCATGTCCTTTCGATGCTTCTCGCTCTGCATAAAGCTTAATTAAGTCATCTGCAATATCTTGTACAGAGGATTCAACCTTCTTCTTAACCCTCTTCCAATCGCTTCCGCCAAGCTTATATAATTTAGGTTCCTTTGCTTCGGAGCCTACATATTTTTGAATAAGATCAATTTGCTCGACTGGAACATAAAGCTTATCCGTACCGTGATAACGAATATGGAGATAATCCTTATGAACCCCATTAATTTCAAGTGTTTCAATTCCTAAATATTTTCCTATCCCGTGATTCACATGAACGACATGATCTCCAACTTTTAACTCGGAATAGCTTTTAATCCGTTCCGCATTAGACAGCTTTTGACGGCGGGTCTGCTTTTTCGTTCTTTTATTAAAAAGCTCTTCTTCTGTAATGACCGCAAATCTTTGGCTTGGCAGCTCGAATCCAGTTAACAAACCACCTGCCATAATTTGAACCTTTCCTAAAAGGAGAGGCTGATCATTCTTGATATAGAATGCTTCGATTTCATAGTCTTCCAAAACTCTTTGAAGCTTCTTCACTCTTTCTTCATCAGAGCCTAAAAAGATGACCGTGTAATTTCCTTTTCTCCATCGTTCAATTTCCCCTTTGAGGACATTCATTTGACCGTGGAAGTTTTGCATTTGTTTACAGGAAATATTAATAATATTTTGCGGATTCGTATTTGGGATATGTCTTAGAAACAATGACAAATAAATGAGCGGCTGTTTCTTTTGCTGTAAAAACCCCTTTAAATTATGGGATATTTTCACATCATGAATCATTTGCCCCTCACCTAATAGACTTGTATACCACTCGGCCTCTTCCTTTTCAAGAGAGTCATTCATTTCTTGAACTCTGCTAATTTCATCGATGAAAATCAGCGCATTTTCTGGAAGATAGTCTACTAAACTATTTTCTTTTTCATATGCAAAAGAGAGATACTTAAATAGCTGGTTAGGCTTGCTCCCCATTCTTAATTGCTCAAGCTCGTATCCGATGTTCTGTGTGAGCAATGTTTTTACTTTTTCATCCTTTAACTTCTTTAGGCTTATGCCTAATCCCGCTTCAATCTTTTCAATCATTTTCTGAAAGTGCTCAACTGTTAATGGATATTCAGTTGCGGGACCAATTGTAACTTCAGATATTTTTTCCTTGGACCGTTGATCTTCCAATGAAAACGATCGAATAGAATCTACTTCTGTATCAAATAATTCAATTCGAATGGGATCGGATTCTGTTAATGGATAGATATCAATAATTCCGCCTCTTACACTAAACTCACCGGGAGACGAAACCATGCTCACACGCGAGTAGCCCATTTGGACGAATGTTAGAAGCTGCTCCTCCTGAAGTTCATCTCCTATCTTTAAGGTAAGCTGACTTTTTCTCCAGAGAGAGGCTGGTGGAAGAATTTTCCTTAAGGCTGCCATTGGTGCAATTAATATTCCATTTTTACTTTTACTCCAATAATTTAACACTTCGATTCGCTGTGCCTTTAATTCTGGGCTGGCAATACTAATTTCAGCGGCAATTAATTCATTAGCCGGATATAAAAACACTTCTGATTCCTTAACGAGATGAACGATATCATCATAAAGCTTTTGCGCCTGCAGAAGATTATGTGTAATGATTAATACCGGCCTTCGTGTTTGCTCATAGACAGATGATAGAAATAAAGTCCTTGCAGAACCGGATAAGCCTGATATTAACTGCTCCTTAAGCCCTTCCTTAATTCCAGACAAGACGGATTGCAGATCATCTTGCCCACTAATCATATTCTTGAGTCCTTTCATATGACTACCCTCCCTTTCTTAAGAAGAATGAGGCCCGTGGATGCGGGTCTTGCAGACGTTGCCACAGGACGTGGCGTTCTTAGTCTGCGTTCCTTTTTTATTCAAAGCGTTCTCCGCATTTTTGAATTAAATAGAAAAATGCTTTGGATGGATGTCCAAAGCCTGTTATTGAATTAGAAAATCATGCTGATGGTATTCCGGATTTCTCTGTAGTAATTCATGACAATCCTCGCAAATTGCCTTTACCTGAAGATTGCCCGCCATATCGTACGCAATCATCTCTTGACGTTCCTCATGATTTAATAAATGAAAGCCTAATTGCTCCGTGTGGATGTCGGTATCTTCTATCGTACCAATCTCCACTCCACAATGGCGGCAATGATAATGTATAGCCATGCCTGTTCCTCCTATTATACACTCAGTATCAATAGTATGATCGTTTCTAAAGGAACTTATTCATTCGGCAATAGCTTATACAGCATAATAAGAATGATATACTATCTTATGAAAAAAGTAGAGATATATGAGGAATTATTGATTAAATTCATTCATGATTTGTAAAAACGGCTTAGAGATCCATTCCTCACAGGCATCTGAACATCTTTTGATGACTTCACCCATTTGCTCCTGCTCTTCTTTTGAAAAGCGCCCTAACACATAGTCAGACACTTTCATCCCGCTCGACGGCCTGTCAATTCCAACTCTTATTCTGTTAAACTCTTGTGTACCCAAATGTGCGATGGTGGACTTGATTCCATTATGCCCTCCAGCACTGCCCTTTTGCCTTAACCGGATCTTCCCAACCGGGAGATCTAGATCATCATAGATAACTACAAGCTCATCATTGTCAATTTCGAAATAATCCATTAACGGAACAATAGATTCACCTGAAAGGTTCATATATGTAAGCGGCTTTAATAAATATACCTTTTCCCCATTTACATGGCCCACTCCATAAACCCCCTGGAATTTCGCCTGGTCAAGAGGGATATTAAACTTCTCTGAAAGTGCATCAATGACCTCAAAACCAATATTATGCCTTGTTTTCTCATACTGCTTCCCAGGGTTCCCTAGCCCTACTATTAGTTTCATGATTCCACCTCTTATTATAAAAAGCGCAGAGCACTGAACGTGAAAA
Source organism: Bacillus sp. JJ1773 (assembly GCF_036962035.1). Classification (NCBI taxonomy): domain Bacteria; kingdom Bacillati; phylum Bacillota; class Bacilli; order Caryophanales; family Bacillaceae; genus Bacillus; species Bacillus sp. JJ1773. The sequence continues at coordinate 23,878 of NZ_JBALNX010000058.1, read as the reverse complement.
TAGGGCTGACCAATCATTTTTCGGGTCAGCCCCTTATTCATTGCAAGGAACTCATCTATTTTAACCTTTATTATTCACTAGCCTTAGTTTCTCTGCCTTCTTCATTTTCCGGAGTTCCACCAGCCTGCTGTTCACCGCTATGAATTTCTTCTTCTTGTCTAGGCGGAAGAATAGAAGCAATGACTTCCTCTTCCTCATTATTGATCTCATAGTTGAGGTTTGTTTTTATATCACCAATTGTTAACGTTTCATTAACCTGAAGACTAGTTACATCGACATCAACAGATTGAGGGATGTTATCCGGCGTAGCTGTAACAGAAACTTCATGTAAAGCCTGCTGCATAACACCACCGTCCTTCACTCCTGCTGCATCTCCAGTAAGAGCAATACGGACATTAGCAGTTATTTCTTGGTTCATATCTACTGCAAGAAAGTCAACATGAATAATCTCATTTTTTATCGGGTCTGCCTGATAGTCACTTAACACTACATTATGCTTCTTACCGCTTAAATCCAATGAAATGACGCCATTCCTGCCCACTTGACGGATTACTTTCGTGAAATCCTTCTCATTAAAATAAATCGATTGACTTTCAATCTTGGCCCCATAGACCACAGCAGGAATATTCCCTTCTTGTCGAATACGCGTTAAGACCGAGCCGCGAAATTCCTTTCTTTCCTTTGCTTGTAAAACAGTTGTCATAAGTAGGTCCCCTTTCCTTATTACATTAATCAAGACTCTATATAAAAAATGCCCTAAATGGGGGGAGTCTAAACCTTCTAACAATATTTAGTATAACATTGTGGAGCAAATAAAGACAGGCATGCTATTTAGCATGCCTGTCTATTGTTAATAATATTTAAATCAATCAAATAGTGTGCTTACAGATTGCTCCTCATGTACACGGATGATTGCTTCTCCAATAAGAGGCGCAACTGAAAGCTGAACTATTTTCTCCGTTCTCTTTTCTTCTGGAAGGGCGATTGAATTCGTCACAACTAACTCTTTAATTGAGGAGTTTTGGATTCTCTCAATGGCCGGGCCTGATAATACTGGATGTGTACAGCATGCATACACTTCAGACGCACCATGTTCAACAAGTGCATTTGCAGCTAATGTGATCGTTCCAGCAGTATCAATAATATCATCAATCAAGATAGCTACTTTTCCATCAATATGTCCAACAATATTCATAATTTCCGCTACATTCGGCTTCGGACGGCGCTTATCAATAATGGCAATCGGAGCTTTTAATCGTTCAGCAAGCTTTCTTGCTCTGGTTACACCGCCATGGTCTGGTGATACGATAACAACATCGTTATTCATAGCTTTATCTTTAAAGTAATCAGAAAGAATCGGAACACCCATTAAATGATCAATTGGAATGTCGAAGAAACCTTGAATTTGCGGAGCATGCAAGTCAAGTGTAATAACACGTGTTGCACCTGCTGTTTCAAGTAAGTTTGCGACAAGCTTTGCCGTAATTGGTTCACGGGCTCTAGCTTTACGATCTTGACGTGCATACCCATAATAAGGCATAACAATATTAATCGTTTTTGCCGATGCACGTTTTAGGGCATCAATCATAATGAGGAGCTCCATTAAATGTTCATTCACTGGAGAGCTTGTAGATTGAATCACATAAACATCACATCCACGAATGCTTTCTTCGATATTAATTGTAATTTCTCCATCGCTAAAACGCTGCACTGAACATTTTCCAAGCTCTACTCCGATAACATTAGCAATTTCTTTTGCCAATTCACGGTTAGAATTAAGACTAAAAACCTTTAAATTTGGATCTAAATATTGATTAGACATGTTAAGCCTCCACCTGAATTATTTCTTGCCGTTTAGTTTTTCTGCATAATTCTCTTTATTTACTTGACGCGCCCTTGCGATGGATAAAGCCCCTCCAGGAACATCCTCTGTTATCGTTGAGCCCGCTGCAACATAGGCATTTTCCCCAATGGTTACTGGTGCCACGAGATTAGAATTGCAGCCTACGAAAACTCCATCTTCTATCTTCGTCAGGAATTTATTTTTCCCATCGTAGTTGACTGTAATCGTGCCGCAACCAATATTTACATCGCGGCCGACTTCAGCATCCCCTATATAGCTTAAATGAGATGCCTTGCTTCCTTCACCGAAAACAGCTTTTTTCACTTCAACAAAGTTTCCAATTTTCACATGCCCATGAATGTCAGATTTCGGACGGATATGAGCAAATGGCCCAATTTGGACATCAGAACCAATTTGACTGTCAAAAGCTGCAGATTGCCGGATCGTGGTATGATCACCAACCGTACAATCTGAAATCTCACTATGAGGACCAATGACACAATTAGATCCGATCGCTGTTTTGCCAGAAAGAATCGTGCCAGGGTATATGATCGTATCCATTCCTATCGATATATCGGAATCAATATACGTATTGGATGGATCAATGATTGACACGCCATTTCGCATGTGGAACTCATTTATTCTCTTTCTCATCAATCGTTCCGCCTCAGAAAGAGCAACCCTGTCATTCACACCAAGAGTCTCCTCAAATTCAGCGGTTTGGAAAGCTGCAATAGGGGCTCCTTCATTTTTCAAAATCTCAATCACATCCGGCAAATAATATTCGCCCTGGACATTATCATTGCTTACCAGGCTTAAGGCTTGAAATAAAGCTTGATTATCAAAACAATAAGTACCCGTATTGATCTCTTGAATCTTTCGTTCTTCTTCTGTCGCGTCTTTATGCTCGACTATCTTCTCGACATGTCCGCTTTCATTTCGGACGATGCGTCCATAGCCAGCAGGATTGTCGGCCCAAGCAGTCAGTACCGTTGCTTTAGCGCCTTTGTCCTCGTGGTGTTTATAGAGTGCCTCCATTGTTTCATGTGCGATAAGCGGAGTATCTCCACAAACGACAATCGTAACGCCTTCTTTCCCATCAAGCATTTCCTTTGCCTGCATGACAGCATGAGCCGTACCTAGCTGTTCCTTCTGCAGTGCATACTTAATGTTATCACCGAGTTGTGCCTGTACCAATTCCGCCCCATGACCAATGATCGTTACAATTTCCTCTATATTAAGCTTTGAAACTTGATCAACCACATGTTGAACCATCGGCTTTCCACACACAGGATGCAGGACTTTATAAAGCTTAGACTTCATTCTCGTCCCTTGGCCCGCGGCTAAAATGACCGCATAACGATTATACACAGACAGGCCCCCATTTCAAGTGAAATATATAATATCGCCCATTTCTAGAAAAGCGCAAGCGCCTTCAGAACAAATTAAGGCAGCGTGAAGCCCCAATACTCCTTTATCATTATATTGGTTCACTCACTTATTTACGAATATATTAGATGTTAATTCCATCCGCATTTTTCTTTCTTACAACCTTTTTGTCCATTAAAAATATATCTTATAAACGGTCATATTTCAAGGAATGACAAAAAACTACATATTTTTTACATGATAATGATTGAATTATTTCCATTTGAAGGAAGGAAGGTGGGTAAAACAGCATAATCGCAGAGCTTTTTCATAAAAATGATAGGTTTGAAATGAAGAGTAATGGGGAATTAGAAGAGGAGTGCTATACACAATCGAATAACAAAAAAGAGCCTTACTTATGAAGTAGGCTCTAGTTGTTTATTATTAGGAAGCTCCTGCTTCTTCAAATTCAACTTCTAATTCACCTAAACGGTGGTATTCTGATAATACAGCCTCTTGGATTTTCCCCCGTGTTCCTGAGTTAATAGGGTGAGCAATATCCCTAAACTCGCCATCCGGAGTACGTTTGCTAGGCATTGCAACAAATAATCCATTATTCCCATCAATTACTCGAATATCGTGAACAACAAATTCATGATCTAAAGTAATAGAGGCAATCGCCCTCATACGGCCATCTGTATTAACGCGGCGCAATCTTACGTCAGTTACTTCCATTCTGTTCACCACCTTTGCTAAAAGATACACATCTTACTCTATTTAATTCCACATATACTCAGTTTTTCCTGCTTGAATCGAAAAAATTTTTAGAATCTTTTATTCCAAATGATGAAGTTCTATTTATTACCCCATATCCATTGTGACTATTCTACCAAAAATTATACAATAAATAGTAAAAATATCTGAACTACGAAGCTTTATACCTATAAAAAAACAAGCTCGCGAATTCAACGAGCTTGTTTTTTATTTTACCTGCTATTTTACAAGAGCTACTACTTCGATTTCTACTAAAACATCCTTAGGCAATCGGGCAACTTCTACACAAGAGCGTGCAGGCTTATGGGTATGGAAGTATTCTCCGTATACTTCATTAATTGCACCAAAGTCGTCCATATTTTTAATAAATACGGTTGCCTTCACGACTGTTTCTAAAGACGCGCCTGCCTCCTCAAGTACAGCCTGCAGATTTTTGAACACTTGATGAGTCTGAGCGATAACGTCTCCTTCCACTAGGACACCCTCAGCCGTTAACGGAATTTGACCTGAGCTGTAAAATAAGTTGTTTACGATGATTCCTTGTGAATACGGACCAATTGCGGCTGGTGCACTTGCAGTTTGAACATATTTCATATTTGTATCCCCCTCAAATATAATTTGATAATCATTTATTTTTTAAAATAATTACCTTCATTCACATTGATCTTCTTTTCCTTTTCATCAACATCTGATAATCGCAGGAGAGATAAATATTCATCCACGAGACGTTCCTCTGACTTTTCTGCTTCCACTAAAACAGCTATGCCTGCTACACTGGCTTTAAATTCCTCAAGCATGCTGACCATTCCATTGATGGTGCCTCCACCCCTCATGAAGTCATCGACAATAAGCACTCTAGAACCTTCTGCCAAGCTTCTCTTTGAAAGCATCATCGTTGATAATCTTCTGGATGAGCCAGATACATAATTAATACTGACCGTTGAGCCTTCTGTGACTTTACTGTCCTTTCTAACGATGACAACAGGGACATTTAAATAATTGGCTACTGCATAAGCTAAAGAAATTCCCTTCGTTGCTACAGTCATGACAACATCAATGGGTGTTTCCTCAAAAGCAGAAGCAAATAAACGCCCGACCCGATTCACAATAGAAGGATTTCCTATTATATCTGTCATGTATAAATAGCCACCAGGTAATAACCGATCAGGACTGGCAATTAACTCACAAAGCTCCGATATGAATGATTTTGCTTCCTCATTCGATACTTTGACATGAAATTTCACACCGCCTGCTGCACCCGGAACCGTTTGTAACGTTCCAATTCCCCGTTGTTCAAATGTATCCTTAATAATCGCTAAATCTTCACTGATGGAGGACTTAGCTGATTTATATCTTTCTGAGAAATAAGTTAATGAAACCAATTGTCTTGGATGTTCTAATAAATAATTCGTCATATCAATTAAACGCTCACTTCGACGAAACTTCATCATAGGACCCCCAAATCCGAATATTTTATTGTTAATATATCACCATTATCCGGATTTAATCAAGTCTATGTCGTTCTCCAAGCATTCTTACTGCGAATACCTGATCACAGAAGCCTCTCAAACCATTATAAATTCGCTGCATTCTAGAGTCATGGCGAACAAGTCCGAATACAGTCGGCCCACTGCCGCTCATCAAAACAGCATCTGCACCAAATCTTCTTATTTGCTCTTTAATTTGTGCTACCTCAGGATGCAGCCGGAAGGTAACGTCTTCTAGCACATTTCCAACTAGACCGCAAACCTGTTCATAACTTCCGGCTTCTATTGCCTGAATCATTTCTTTTGTTTTCGGATGATTCACTCCATCTAATTGAAGTCTTCGATACACATCTGCTGTTGACACCCCGATAAAGGGTTTAGCCAGTATGACCCAGCAAGTCGGCGCGGCAGGAAGTTCTTTAATTACTTCCCCTCTTCCAGTAGCAAGGGCCGTTCCTCCGTAAACGCAGAATGAAACATCCGAGCCAATTTCCGCTCCAATCACAGCGAGTTCATCTAAACTTAATCCAAGATCCCATAGCTTATTCAGCCCTCTTAATACAGCAGCAGCATCACTGCTCCCTCCAGCAAGCCCTGCAGCGACTGGGATGGCTTTTTCAATTGTAATGGCGACTCCCTTTTTCACCTGAAACCGCTCTTTTAAAAGAAGTGCCGCTTGGTAAGCAAGATTTCGCTGATCATCCGGTACAAAACGGTTATGGGAAATGATCTTGATATCCTCTTGCTCTAATAAAGTTAATTCAAGGCGATCGGCTAGATCAATGGTTGTCATTATCATTTCAACTTCATGATAGCCGTCCACACGTTTATGCAAGACATCCAAAGATAAATTAATTTTAGCCGGTGCCTTTACTAAAAGCTTCAACATCTTCACCTACTTTGACAAAACGTCTCCATTTTTTGTCCTATTTTACCACAAAACAACAAAAGTAAGACGTCCTGATTAGACTTTCTTCATAAAAAGTTGTTCTTTTTGTCTAAATTTCTATAAAAAAGTGCCGGAGCATTAGCCCCGGCACACCGCAGTAAATCCATTTCGCTATTAATCACGATCTGTTTTATATACAGTTTATGTTAAGCTTCAAAAGGTTACCGATTATTCTTTAGGCTTTGCTGTGCAATTTCAACTGCTCGTTTAACCATATTTCCAGCATCCTTCGCTTTAATACCGCCCCAGCCTTCTCTTTGCACAACATCATAAAAGCCAAGTTCCTTTGCTAGCTCCTCTTTAAAGCCTTCTGTCATAATCCCTTTTCGCCTGCCTATGATTAACATCTCCTTTCACACTGCGGTAATTATAGTATGAACGTTCAATGTTTATTCATAAGAGTTAAATCGTTTTTTTACAAAAAAACAGCGACAAACATTCGTTCGCCGCTTTGAAGCAAAAAAAATTTATATTAATTTAAAGCAACTCGTCCTGTTGTATCTTCGTAGAATGTAATTTGAACAGTTTCTGTTAGAACATCTGCGTAGCTGTAGGATACACGTTCAAACGCATTTTCATCCTGATCCAGCTCAATCACAAATACAGAAGGGTACGTTTCTGCTAAAACACCTGAACGCTCAATCGTCTTCCTTCTTCCACCATTAGCCTTGAGCAATAATCTTTTCCCAAGGTTTGAATCAAGAGCTTTTTTGATATCCAATAATGTTTTTGCCATTCGTTCCACCTCACTATGTTAAGTATATCACACTGACACAGTGGAGTCAAATAAAAATATAAATTATAACAGTCTTTAAAAAAGATTGTCAATATATTTTCGTCCACAATTTCTTCTATTTTTCAACATTTTTAGCTTATCCTTATTCATCTTAGAATATGTACGCTATTTCCAAAGAAATATGCCAACTTTTTCTACAAAAAAACAAACCGCCTCGAGTAAGAACGGTTTATCATTTAGGACTCATTATGATGTTCACTATTAAATGGCATTCCTGTTCTCAAAACTCCTTTTGTTTCTATTCCGCCCAGGCCCTTTTCTCCTGTTAGTGTATTTCGTAAAACATCCCATACATTTATTCGCTCCATAAAAGGAGTAAAACTAACTTTTGCCACTATATATACCGGATCTAGCGCATGTATATTCACTCTATAAGGGGAGCTGGCAAAATTAGCGCCTGCTAGGATGATGGATTCAAAATGAGACTGGCATGCGCCTGCAAAAATGACTAGCTGATCTAAATGAGGGACCTTCTTTCTTGCTTCTCTAACCGTTTGTGCAAATTGTTTAGAATGGCGATAGGCGTTAATATCTGATTTTTTCCCCTTTGCCTTTGAATAGGCATCATGGCCGGTGACCACAAGAATATCTGGTCTATAGTAGTCAATAAGCTGCCCAATCCTCAGCGGCATTTCCTTTTCATTGCAATGAATGCCCGTCACTGGGACACCTATTTTTTCATATAAATTTAAGCATTTTTCTAAATAAGCCGGATCCCCATCAAGGTGAAGGACTCTTCCAGGCATTTGAAAATAGCTCAATGATTTGCTGTAGCCGTCTGTGGCTTCATACTCTTGTTTTTGCTTGATCAGCTCGACATCCTGACGGAATAGCTGGAGAGACTGCTCTTCCATGGAATGATACTCCTCAGCAATCTTTGCCCTTGTCGATGGACTAATTGTAATTAAGTCCTCAATAGGCGCGTCTGCAATTAGCCGAATGTCTTCCCCATAAAGGATGGCATATTTTTGCCCATTCTGTTCCCGAAAATCGATGACCCGAAACAGAATATCACAATGGTAAGAAACCCTCCCGACAATATCCATAATGTTTATGTTCAACTAAAGTCACTCCAATTAGCCCCATCAAGCCTACATATGGCATCGAAAAGCTGCCATTTCAGGAGGGCCTTCTAAAGAATATAGTCTAGTTCTCTCATAAATTATGCATCGGTTTAAAAACATGTGCTGTATTTATCTATAAATAAAGTTTTTAACGCTCACTATGAGTTGTTCATGACACGTGTTTTCTGTAGGCGTGTCTTAATCCCTTACCATGAGAGGTCCATGACAAGCGTTTTCAGCAAAAGGGGTTTTTACCCTCGGCATGAGCCGTCCATGACACTCGTTTTCAGCTGAAGGCCATTCAAACCCTCGCCATGACCCGTTCATAACACGATTTTTTGGCAGAAGAACCTCCTAACGCTCACCATAAGCTATTCATTCCATAGAAAAAGGCTCACACATGGTGAGCCTTAAGAAAATATTGCAGCTAATTTGTCACTTAACCGGGCAAACTCCTCAATAGATAAGGTTTCCCCTCTACGGCCAGGCTCGATTTCTGCTTGCTCTAATGCAGCAAGAATGTCTTCCTTCTTTTGTTTCCCATCCGGCAAATAACTTGTTAAGTTATTTAATAAGGTTTTCCGCCTTTGCGCAAAGCTGGCCCTAATAATTTGAAAAAAGAATTCCTCATTCTGGACGGAAACAGCCGGTTTCTCCCTTTTCGTTAAACGAATAACAGCTGAATCGACATTCGGCTGAGGAATAAATACGGTTTTTGGAACAATCATAACCGTCTCAGCCTCTGTATAGTATTGAATCGCGATGGAAAGGGAACCGTAATCTTTTGTTCCCGGCTTAGCAGAAATTCGATCTGCCACCTCTTTCTGAAGCATACAAACAATTCCCCTGATTGGCAGTTTGTCCTCAAGCAGCTTCATAATAATCGGAGTTGTTACGTAATAGGGGAGATTGGCAACAACCATAATATCGTCCATCCCCGCTAATTCTGTTTCAATCATTCCTCTAACATCCGCTTTCAGTACATCCTCATGAATGATCTTTGTATTCGGATAAGGAGAAAGGGTTTCTTGTAAAATCGGCAAAAGCCGCTGGTCAATTTCAAAGGCCACTACCTTTTTGCTTCTTTTCGCCAGCTGTTCTGTTAAAGCGCCAATCCCAGGGCCAATTTCAATCGCTGCTGATTTTTCCGTTAACTCGGCATGATCCACAATTCTTCTGAGAATATTAGTATCAATTAAAAAGTTTTGTCCTAAGCTCTTTTTAAAAGAAAATCCGTATTTTTCAAGTATGGCACGGGTTCTTACCGGGGTCGCTATATCTTTATGCATGTTCTTCCTCCTGACGGATCGCTTGGATGGCAACCGCAAACTCTTCTTTGCTAATTTGAAACATCATTAAACTTTTATGTAGCTGCTTTCCATTTGTAAATCCAATTTTTAAAAGCCTACCTAGCTTCTCTCTTCTTTCCCTTGCTCCGGAGCCGCCAATTAGGCCTGCAGCAAGTAAATCCTCTTGAGTGATGACCTCCTCCACCTCTTCATGCATGAGGTGTGCCTCGCGAAGAGCTTGCCGAATCATCTCGGGAGAAGCATGTTCGACACCAACACCCTTCCCGTATTTATGTAGAGCATCCTTTTTATCGATAAATGCATGCTTACAGCCAGGGACATGTTCTTTAATTGTATTGCGGATTTTTTTCCCCGGATAATCAGGATCAGTAAATACAATGACCCCTCTTGTCTCTTGAGCAAGCTTTATCTTTTCTAATGTTTCATCATTAATGGCAGAACCATTTGTTTCAATCGTATCCGCATCGAGTGCGTTTTTAATCGCAGTCGTATCATCCTTTCCTTCGACCACGATGATTTCCCTAATCTTCATAAATCCTCCTGTTATCTTGCTCTGTATTTCATTAGAGACATTTAAAATAAAAATAAAATATTTGAGAAAAAATTGAAACATTTTTGTAACCTTATTCGTCTGTATATATGATTGGTTAAATAATGATTTTAATTATATATGAAAAGTCGAAAGAAAGAAAAAAAGAAAAAATGCAGAGGATTTAGGGGTCCCCTGCACTTTCAAAAAATTAATTTAGGATTCTAATTTTTACTGTTTTGCGTCCCCAGCGATAAGCTTCTCCCTTTGTAGCAAAGAACACATCGATTTTGTTTCCTTTAATGGCAGAACCGGTATCTGCAGCGATCGCATACCCGTAGCCCTCTACATAAACTTTCGTGCCTAAAGGAATAACTCTAGGATCTACTGCAATCACTTTCGCATCGGGATTTGCACGCAGATTAATGCCTGTCGCGGTTTTGCCTGAGCAACCGTTACAATGAGCCGTATATGCGGTCGAGGACACATAGATTTCCTTCCCGCCTGTTTCGCCGCGGGATGCAACCACATTAACAGCTAACGGCTTCGTACCAACAGCAACCACTTTATCCTGTTTTTCCTGAACGGTTTTCTCGTTTAATAATTTTCTTGAAACTTCCTTGCCATTTTCTAATACAACTTCATATTCCTTCGTTAATAAGCCCTCTTTGCCTTGATTAACGACTTTCTGGGAACCTTTATCCAGGCTGCTGTCCTTCTTCGTTACAACAGCAAATTTAATTGGTTCTTCCACAACATCGGTGACTTTTTCTACTCGAATGATTTGAATGGTGTCGTCTTTTTTGACAACCGTATCCGCTTTGGGTTCAATACGATCTAGTTCGTTTAGCGTAATCCCCTGCTGTGATAAAAAGTCAGCGACCGTAGTCGAAGTGGACCAAACCTGTTGCTCTTTCCCGCCATCCGACAATGTTAATGCAAAAGCTTTATTGACAACTATTTCAAGTTTATTTTTAATTGGCTCTTCGAGATTTGGCTGAACCTTATCATGATCAGTTATCGTAATCTCCTGTTCTTTCAAAAGCTCTTCTACTGTTTTGGACACTGTCCAAATCGTTTTCTTCTCGTTGTCTTTCACAATGTGAACCTGTTTTGCCGGCTCCCAAACAATCTCTAAATTGTTTTTCACCTTCGTGTCAAGGGATAACGACACATAGTCCTCTTTGCGTAAAGAAATGTCTAAATCATTAAAAAGTTCTTGAATTGTTCCCGCATGTGTTTTAATGACCTTTTCCTGACCGTCTAATGTCATTGCCACCGTTTTCTTTGTTGATTCGAATATAAAGAAGCCTAAAGCAGCTGCAAAAACTATGAAACTAGTAGTAATAATGACAATTCTCTTCTTACTCAAAGACTCGGAAAACAGGTTTTTCATGTTTTGAAATACGATGAAAAACGCCTCCTTTTCTCTCGGAGTGATTATATAGACTATCTTACAGTTTTGTCAACTCTCTTTCACTTTCCTTATTTTAGCACCACCCTCTCCTAAACGTATTTCCTATTATGCAAAATCTTTTTGAGAAAGGAAAGAGAGACTTATCGACATGGTTATCCTATGATGGGACAAGGAAATGTAGAACTTTTTGGAACTAGGAAAAAAAAGGACAAGTACCCTAGAATATCGACAAAATTCTTTATCAAATTATGCCGAATATTTTTTTAGCATTCTCTGTTGTTATTCTGGCTACTTCTTCCACTGAGACATTTTTAATTTCAGCAATTTGTTCTGCCACCAGTTTTACATAGCTAGGCTCGTTCCGCTTGCCGCGATAAGGATGAGGGGCTAAATACGGGCAGTCAGTCTCGATTAATAGCTTGTCCATTGGGATGACTTCCGCTACTTCCTTCGGTTTCTTCGCATTTTTAAAGGTAACAGGCCCCCCAAGTGAAATATAGAAATTCATTTCAACACATTCTTTGGCCGTTTCCGGGCTGCCGCTAAAGCAATGCATGATTCCTCCGACTTCCCCTGCTCCCTCTTCCTTCAAAATGGATACAATATCAGCTGTTGCATCCCGATTATGAATGATAATCGGCAGCTTTACCTTTTTTGCCAGCTGAATTTGCTTTCTAAAAACCGCCTTCTGAATGTCCTTTGGAGACTTATCCCAATAATAATCGAGCCCCATTTCACCAAGTGCTACTACCTTCGGGTGGCTAGAGAGCTCCTCAATCCATTGGAGATCCTCATCAGTCATATCAATGGCATCAACCGGGTGCCAGCCTACGCTTGCGTAAATAAATTCATATTGCTCAGTCAGTTCCATCGCCTTTTCAATGGTTGGACGATCAAAGCCAACAACGACAATGCGGGTAACTCCTTCTTCCAATGCTCTGTCAATAACCTCTCTTAGATCATCATTATATTGTTCGGCATTTAAATGTGCGTGGGTGTCGAAAAACATCAAAAATTCCCCTTTTTACATAAATTATATTTCGGTAACATTTCTTTCATATATGTAACAATTGATACAATCAGCGGTTAGCTTTCCAAATATAGTATTGCCATTTTTTACTCATTATTGAAAAATAACAAAATCCTCTTTTTTACTTTCGTATCATTGATATTATCGTTAATTATGTGAATAAATATTATTTTATAAAAGAAAAACATAGAAATGTTTTACGTCTAATGTTACACGTGAAACATTTCTATGTTATAAAACCTTTATTTTACTCTTGCACCTAATGGGAGCGACTCAGCAATGGTTGCTAGTGAAAGTTCTCCATCCTTGCTTCCGGCAAGGATCATTCCTTCTGAAAGCTCTCCACGAAGCTTAACAGGCTTTAAATTCGTAACGCAAATAAGTTTCCTGCCAATAAGATCCTCTGGTTTGTAAAATTGAGCAATTCCAGAAACGACTTGCCGCTTTTCATAACCTAAATCTAGCTGAAGCTTAAGCAGCTTATCTGCCTTTTTTACTGGCTCTGCATGAATAACCTGTGCTACCCGCAAGTCAACCTTCATAAAGTCATCAATAGTGATTTCTTCACTGTCAGGCTTTTCCTCTTGTTTCACTTCTTCCACTTTTGGTGCTGATCCTTGCATTTTTGTTTTGATATATTCTACCTCTTCATTTAAATCAAGACGAGGGAAAATAGGGTCTCCTTTGGCGATTTTTGTCCCTTCAGGAATTAAACCAAATCCTTCTAAGCTCTCCCAAGCCGTAAAGCTGTCTCCATTTACATTCAGTTGCGCAAATATTTCCTTTGGCGCTCTTGTTAAGAACGGCTGTATAAGAATGGCAATTCTTCTTAAGGACTCTGCTAAATGTGCCATTACACTTTCAAGTTCAGCAGTCTTTGCCTCATCCTTTGCCAGTGTCCATGGCTGTGTTTCATCGATATATTTATTGGATTTGCTGACTAATTGCCAAATGGTCGATAAAGCTACGGAAAACTCCATATTCTCCATTGCCTCTTCATATTTCTTAACCGTTTCCTTATTTGCTTGAAGCAATGACTGATCATACTCACTATTTGAGCCATTATATTTTGGAATAACCCCGCCAAAATACTTATCTACCATTGCCAGCGTCCGATTTAACAAGTTTCCTAAATCATTCGCAAGATCAAAATTAATTCTTTCTACGAAGCCTTCCGGTGTAAACACACCGTCCGATCCAAATGGAACTTCACGCAATAAATAATAACGCAATGCATCTAAACCATAACGGTCAATTAAGGTGACAGGGTCCACTACATTTCCTTTAGATTTGGACATTTTGCCATCCTTCATTAATAACCAGCCATGGGCAAACACTTTTTTAGGTAGGGGCAAATCTAAAGCCATCAGCATAATTGGCCAATAAATCGTATGGAAACGAACAATTTCTTTTCCTACCAAATGCACGTCTGCCGGCCAGAAGTTTTCGTATTTGGAAGGATCCTCTGTTCCGTAGCCTAAAGCTGTAATATAGTTCGATAAGGCATCGATCCACACATAAATGACATGCTTTGGATTGCCTGGAACCTCAATTCCCCAATTAAAGGTTGTTCTAGAAACAGCAAGATCTTCTAATCCTGGCTTAATAAAGTTGTTAATCATCTCATTTTTACGAGATTCAGGCTGAATAAACGAAGGATTCTCCTCGTAATATTGCAGCAGTCTATCAGCATATTTACTTACCTTAAAGAAATAAGATTCTTCCTTTACTTTGTTAACGGGTCTTCCGCAGTCCGGACAGTTCCCATCTTTCAGCTGGCGCTCTGTGAAATACGATTCGCATGGTGTACAATACCATCCTTCATATTCCCCAAGATAAATATCTCCTTGCTCTAATAATTGAGCAAAGATCTTTTGAACAACTTCCTTATGGCGATCCTGTGTTGTGCGAATGAAATCATCATAGGATATATCAAGCTTTTTCCAAAGCACTTGAATTCCTTCGACAATTTCATCTACATAGCTTTGGGGTGTAACCCCTTTTTCCTCCGCTTTTTCCTGGATCTTTTGACCATGCTCATCCGTACCAGTCAAATACATGACATCAAATCCGCGCAAACGCTTGTAGCGAGCCATTGCATCGCCAGCTACCGTTGTATAGGCGTGGCCTATATGTAAATTTCCGCTTGGATAATAAATAGGTGTAGTAAGATAAAACGTTTTTTTACCTCCCACAATATCCCCTCCTTTTTAGCTAAAAAATCCCGACCTTACAATGGACGAGATTAAACTGTAATACGTGCCAAATATAGGCTTCTTATATTAATTAGAACCTATGTGAGCAAACCGACTCATTAAGTCAGCATAACCTCTTATACCATCAAAATATACCTAATATTTAGTATTTGTGCAACAAATATAGATAAGCTAGAGCCCTAAAAACTGTGAGAGTTATATATTTTGCTTCAACTGAAATGAACACTGCCTAACTAAATAAATTATTTATTTTTTTATCCCAATAAATATAAATCTCCACTCGTATATTATTATGTTGAATTCTGTAAGTACTGTTGATATTTGTCGAATATTATTTTTTTGATAATAATAAAATAATATATCTAAAGAGTTAAAATATTTACTAAACCACCATTAAAATTTGCTGTTATGTCAGTAAACCTTGATGTAATAACCTTTATTGGATAAGGTAAAAACTTCTAATTAAATTAAAAATAAAGTAATTGACGTATTTGGGAAACGCTGGTATTATTGAATTAATAAAGATTTTGTCGAATATTGGCGAAAGAACTATAAATAGAAAAATATTTTTTAAGATTTGGGAGGAGAATTTTTATATGAAATCTACAGGTATTGTTCGTAAAGTTGATGAACTAGGTCGCGTGGTTATTCCTATCGAGTTAAGACGTACATTGGATATTGCTGAAAAGGATGCTTTAGAAATCTACGTAGACGATGATCGTATTATCCTTAAAAAGTACAAGCCAAATATGACTTGCCTAGTAACTGGGGAAGTTTCTGACGATAACATCCAATTAGCTAATGGAAAATTAATTGTTAGCCGTGAGGGTGCTGAACAATTATTAAGTGAAATTCAAAACAGATTTGAACTTGTAAAATAATAAAAAGAAGCTTCTCTGTATAGAGAAGCTTCTTTTTTTACTCTTCGTTATCATTTGATTTAACATGAAAGGCATGGTAAACCTCTTTCTTATTCATGCCTCTGTCGGCTGCTGTTTGCTTTATCGCATCTTTACTATTCATTCCGCTATCATTCATATAATGTTCCACATGAGCTTCAATGGATAAATCCTCCCACCAAATTTCTCCCTCTTCTTGCTCTTTCTCTGATGAACCCTCAAGGATCAGAACAAATTCTCCTCTAATTTCTTCAGATGTGGCCCAATCTAATACCTCTTTCACAGTCCCGCGAATAAACTCCTCAAACTTCTTTGTCAATTCGCGGCAAAGAACAATCTTTCTATTCCCCATTTGCTCTTCAATAAGTGTAAGCGTTTCTTTCAAACGATGTGGGGCTTCGTAAAGAATCGTAGTGGCGGAAATTTTCGAAAGCTCCTCAAGTTCTTTTCTTTTGGTTTTCTTTTTCCGGTCTAAAAATCCATAGAAATAGAAAGGCTGCGGATTAAGTCCTGATGCAATGAGTGCAGTTAAAGCGGCATTCGCACCTGGAAGCGGAACGACCGTTAATTTTCCAGCGGCTGCAGCGGTGACCAGCTCGTAGCCGGGATCAGAAATCGTTGGCATCCCTGCATCACTCACAAGAGCAATCTTCGCTCCGTCTGCTAATTTCTCTAATAATTTCTCCCCGCTCACCGCTTTATTATGTTCATGATAGCTGATGATCGGCGTATCTATTTCAAAATAATTGCATAGCTTCTTCGTATTTCTTGTATCCTCAGCAGCAATAAAATCTGCTTCCTTCATAATACGAATAGCCCGAAAGCTCATATCCTCTAAATTCCCAATGGGGGTCGGAACTAAATACAGGATTCCCTTACTGTCTTCCTTATCAAAGCTTTTTTGCTGCCACATATGTACCACCCGTCTCATTTATGAGGTATTCTTCTTTCTTTTTCTTCGGCCATTGCTTAAATTCATATTCTGCCTTTAAGGCATCACTTTTATTATCGTACGCTTTTGAGAATACAAGCTTGACCGGTCCTCTTCCCCTTGTATATTTTGCCCCTTTTCCCTCATTGTGAAGCTTTATCCGCTTTTCTAAATTATTCGTGTAGCCTGCATACAACGTATAATCCCTGCACTGCAGCACATAGAAAAGATGATTATTCTCCATATAAAATCTTCCTTATTTCAGGGGTATATTCATTATTATCCTGATAGACAATTAATGGGGGCAAGATTTTTAAATCTGGACTGCCGTATTTAGTTGCTTCTATTAATAATGTATTTGCTTCCTTTCCTTGCTTCGGATAAACAAATTGGACCTTTTTTGGTTCCAATTTATATTTTCTCATCAGTGTTACAATATCTAAGAGCCTTCCCGGCCGATGAACAAATGCTACCTTTCCGCCCTGCTTGACTAAGTCGCTTGAAGCCTTTATCGCATCCTCCAGTGTACAGAGAATTTCATGGCGGGCAATGGCTAAATGCTCGTTCTCATTGATTTCTTCCGATGAGGGAGTAGGAAAATAAGGTGGGTTACAAGTAACAACATCAAACTTTCCAAATCCAAGCTCCTTTGTCATCTCCTTAATATCCCCATGTATCATCTGAAGCCGATCTTCCAATTGATTATATTCGATGCTTCTCTTTGCCATATCAAAAAGCCGTTCCTGAATTTCAACCCCTACAATGGAGCCTTTTGATCTCATGCTCAAAAATAACGGAATCACACCGTTTCCACTGCATAGATCGATTAACCGACCCTTTTGAATCGGCACATGAACAAACCTGGCAAGTAAAACGGCGTCAAGTGAAAAGGAGAACACCGTCGGGCTTTGAATAATACGCAAATTTTCCGCAAGCAAATAATCTAAACGCTCGTCTCCTTTTAAAATATCCATTCTCTTTCCTCCATATTATTTAAAATGCGTTGGCGCTCCTCCTAAAAGGTAGCGCTTTTACTCGTGCGATGATGATGCTGCGAAGCGTTCCTTGTGAAGCTAAACATGTTAAAAATAGCCTTCCCATTAAGAGGAAGGCCAATAAATTATTTCTTATTAAGAAAAGATAAGCAAAACAGGCAATCTCCCTCTTTTCGCGGGCTTCCAAAATGGAGGTTACATATGTGAAAACCCTCTTGATAAAGACGGGCAAGATTATCGTAGCCTTCTCCAATATCAGCTGTTTTGTAATCAGCGGAATCCACTGGCGATGTTGCTGTCGTCCCTTTTTTTACTGTCGTCTTTCCTTTATCTGTCGTTAATTCCAAACGGCGTCTTAAATGCTCGTTCTCCAGCTTTAAAGCATTATTCTCTTCTAGTATTTCTGCCAAATGCTGCTTTAACTCACCTAGCTGTTGATATAACTGTCCAATTTGGGCTTCCATATTACTTACTGAATCAAAGATTTCTTTTTTATCCACGTATTCCACCTCATTAATCTGTGGATTGAACTGATACAGCACCCTGTTTTACTAATTCTTCTAAAGTATACTCAAGCACGCGTTCAGCAGCAGTTACATCCACTTGCAGCACCCGTTCTAAAATATTTAATCCTACTACTTTGCCAGGACCTTCAGGTGTTTGAATCCACTCACCAAGGTCAGGAAGCTGGGCTTTTGCTTCCTCATATTCATCATTTTCATATTTCAAACAGCACATCAGACGTCCGCATAGGCCTGATATTTTCGTTGGGTTCAAGGAGAGATTCTGGTCCTTTGCCATCTTAATGGAGACTGGATCAAAGTCGCCTAGAAAAGTAGAACAGCATAGCATTCTTCCACAAGGGCCAATGCCGCCTAACATTTTTGCTTCATCCCTAACGCCTATTTGACGCAATTCTATTCTTGTACGGAAAATCGCTGCAAGATCCTTTACAAGCTCCCGGAAGTCTACTCTTCCATCAGCCGTAAAGTAAAAGATGACTTTATTTCGGTCAAATGTATATTCAACATCAACTAGTTTCATATCTAAATGATGAGTACTTACTTTTTCACTGCAAACCTCATAAGCTTCTTTTGCAGCCTGCTTATTTTCTTCGACAATCATTTTATCCTTTTGATCCGCGATTCGCAGAACCTTTTTTAAGGGCAGAACCACATCATGCTCATCCACTTTTTTCGGTGGAACGACAACCTTGCCATATTCCACACCACGGACTGTTTCAACAATGACAAAGTCATCCCTTTCTATCTCTAGCCCGCCGGGATCAAAATAATATATCTTGCCCGCTTTTTTAAAGCGGACTCCTACTACATCATACAAATGAAGACCCCTCCTGCAATTTCAACACAAGCTGTTCCATTAACAGCTGCGGATTCATATTTGCATGCAATTTCCTCTTTGCTTCCAAAATTGCTGTCATCTGCTCCGATACTTGTCTGCTAGAGGAATGCAACGCAAACTGTTCTAAACGTGCTTTCTCATTTAGATAGACAATTTGACCTTCCTTGCCGAGCTGTATATATAGTAAATCCTTAAAGATTAGAAGTAATAAATCAAGACCTATATCTAACTGTTCTTTCTCTTTAAAATGCTTAAACCAATCATCCTGGAGAGCTACCATCGCCTCTAAAGGACTTTTCTTAAGCACTTCATATAATTTTAACACTATTTTTTGTGCTTGTACAAACCAATCATTCTGACTATACTCAATTGCCTCATCTATATTATTGGTAAGTTGGGCAATTAATGGGGCCAACAGTGGCGATACTCCATTTAATTTAAGATTTTCAATCATTTTTTCAGGTGATAACGTCTGAAAGGAAATAGTTTGACAGCGAGAAAGAATAGTAGGAAGTATTTTCTGTGCCTGCTCTGTCATTAAAATCGCCATTGTATGAGGATGTGGTTCTTCAAGAAACTTCAACAAACTATTGGCAGCATTTACCGTCATTCGATCAGCATGAACTATCATATATAATTTCTTCCTAGATTCAACACCTGTTTTCGAAAATTCCTCTTGAAGAGTCTGGATTTGAGCCTTCTTAATGGACAGACCATCTGGTTCAACAAGATGAACATCAGGGTGATTCCCATTGTTAATTCTTTTGCAATTTACACAATCCTCACAAGGCATATAGCCTTGAATGGGTGAGTGGCAAAAAACACTTTTGGCTAAAAGACTCCCGGCATCCCGTTTGCCTGTTCCTTTCATCCCTTCAAACAAATAAGCGTGGGCAAGCCTATCCTTTAAGATGCTATTTTTAAACATTTTCAAAACAACAGGCTGAATGCTTTCTAGGTCTTCCCACGTTTTGACCACTGTCATCACCACTTTAATTCTTTATAATAAAATTCTATTAAAACTGCTGGAATTTTTCAATTGGCAGTACAAAGACGGTTGCTCCTCCGACCTCGACCTCAACTGGATATGGAACATATGAATCTGCATTTCCTCCCATTGGAGAGATAGGGGCCACTAGCTGGTCTCTTGATTTGCAATTTTCTTTAATAATTTGCAATGCCCTGTCAACACGAATATCCTCTGTTCCGATCATGAAGGTTGTATTCCCTGATTTTAGAAAGCCGCCAGTACTTGCAAGCTTTGTTGCCCGGAAATTATTATTTACCAATGCATTCATTAATTTATTGCTGTCTTGATCTTGAATAACCGCTAATATTAGTTTCATTCTCTCATCCCCTTTCATTTGTTCCACTTTTCTAAAATTGCCTTACTACATTCATTATAGCAATTTTTTAAAGAACTAACATGTTTTATCCATATTGACTAAACTTTGAGGTACAAAAAAGAGGGTGATACACATGTAAATATTCACCCTCCTTCATTTATTCTTCCCTATGGATTATCTCTTTTATCTTTTCTTCAGCTGCCTTATACACCATTTCGATTGATTGGGAAGCATCTATCTTATAAATCCGTTCAGGATGACTATTTATTAGCTTATAATAACCCTCGCGTACTTTGTGGTGAAATTCTAAGTTCTCAAGATCTAGACGATTTACTTCCCGTTCCTTATGCCGGTTGATTCTTTCAAGACCTTCCTCTGGTTCAATGTCAAAATAGAACGTTAATTGCGGCATCATTCCTTCGATGGCAAATTGATTAATTGAAAACACTTCATCCATTCCTAATCCTCTAGCATAGCCTTGATAGGCTAGGGAGCTATCAATAAATCGATCGCATAAAACAACATAACCTTTTTCAAGAGCTGGAATTACTTTTTCAACAAGATGCTGCCTTCGTGCCGCCGCATACAATAAGGCCTCGGTACGGGGATCCATTTTTGTATTGTTCTTGTCCAGAATGACATTTCGAATTTGCTCAGCAATATCAATTCCACCTGGCTCTCTCGTTTGCATAACCTGATAGCCTTCTGCTTCTAATCTTGAGCCAAGCATGTTAATGATGGTTGTTTTCCCAGATCCATCAGGGCCCTCCATCGTTATAAAAATACCTTTTTTCAAATCGCTAACCTCCAAGATGATTCAATCATAATATAATCAATTTCGCCTCGGCGAAATTGCGCCCAGATTTTTATCGAGCTTGCTCGATAATTTCCTCTAAAAAATCTGAGGCATCCGCCGGAGGCTTAAATTCATTCAGCGGAAGTAATACCCCCAATGAATTTGATACCTTTTTTCATTCTTCTCCCACTTATAGAAGTGGAAAACTTCAGCTGAATGAAGTTAAATTATTCGGGAAATATGTCTATTCTTCCAGATTTCAAGCTGTCTCCGCCTTGAAATCTGGCACCTGTTTTCAGCAGTAATTTAATAAAATCTATATCTTCCGTTTGAATTTTTTCCCCAGGAAATAATAGTGGGATACCAGGAGGATAAGGAATAAGCAATTGCGCACCTATTTTACCGACTGCCTCTTCCAAGGGGATAGATTGGCTTGTGAGGCTTGCCATCTGCTTCACATTCAAGCTCAGCTTTGAAATTCTCGGTTTACCAAAGCTGCTTATTATATTGTCCCTCTGTGTATTTGGGATAGATTGAAGAGCTGTCTCAAAACGCCTAATTATCTCTTCAATAGAAAAATCCAAATCCTTTTTTAATAAAGGAAAAACAAGCAGTACATTATAGGGGTCAGCCATTTCAGCATAAATTCCTGTACCTTCGAGCAATCTTTGCAAATCATATCCACTCAATGATGTGGTGGATTGAATCGTTATTTTGAGCGGATCTCCTTTGCCATTTCGATAATCTAGTACTTGAATGCCCCTTATTTGCTGCAATCTCCTTCTAAATTCAGTTATCTTTTGAAAAAGATCGTTCATATCCTCATTTGAATAAGTAGCCAAATAGTGCCTCGCCATATCTAATGACGCCATAATGGGATAAGAGGGGCTGCTTGATTGCAGGATTTGAAGATAGTCACTGACTTTTCTTTCTGAAAGAATTTCACTATTAAAATGAAGATAAGCCCCCATTGTCATTGCAGGAAGTGTTTTATGAGCTGACTGAACAACTATATCAGCCTTTAATTGCACAGCTGACCGTGGGAATATTTCGTTTCCTGCAAAATGGGCACCATGTGCCTCATCAATTAAAACGGGAATCCCTTTAGAATGAGAATATTGAATGATTTCCTCTATATCATTGGCCATCCCATAGTAATTTGGATATGTAAGAATAATGGCCTTAGCCTCCGGATACTCATCCACAGCCATTTTTACTGTTTGAAGAGATACCCCTCCTGCGACACCCCATTCCTCATCAAAATCTGGACCTAGAAAAACAGGATGGGCCTTCATAAGCTGTACCCCATTTAAAACTGACTTGTGGCAATTTCTTTGGACAAGCACGGTATCATGTTCTGCGATCGCAGCCATGATCATCGCCAAATTTCCAACAGTTGAGCCATTCACTAAGAAAAAGCTTCTTTTCGTTCCATAAAAATGGGCAAGCAGCTCTTCAGCTTCTAAAATAATCCCTTCTGGAGAGTGAAGATCATCCAATCCATTAAGTTCTGTTGCATCAAGCTTTAATAATTCCTGAAAATACCCCTTTGCTTCATCAGGAAGAAGGCCTCCATATTTATGTCCAGGAACATGAAAGGAAACAGGGCTACGTTCAATATGTGCTTTTAAAGCGTCAAATATAGGCATTTTATTTTGATTCATATATCATCACCAAATATATTGTTAATCATCCCATCTATTTTACCAAATAGAAGTGAACTGCGATACTTTCTAATACAAAAGCCAATGGGAAAGAATTGAGTAAGACATACAACCAAATTCATCTTTTAACATACATTAGTAAACAAGTAATCTTTTTAATCGAATTTTCAAAGTATTGTATACAATGCGGTAAATTAGGACAGAATTGGTGTATGGAGGTGGAGTTATTGAGTTCGCTATTAGCAAAGAAGCATATAGGGGAAGAGTGTGTCATTTGCGAGCAAACAAAATTAAGAGGCATACATCTATACACTTCTTTTATCTGTACAGATTGCGAAAGTGATTTAATTTCTACAGATACAAGTAATCCAAAATATAAATATTATTTAAAACAGCTAAAAAAAGTCACAAATCCAGAAATACTTTCATAATGTAGGCTCCATTTGGGGCTTTTTATTTTGGTTTAATATCTCTGTGATTTTCAAACCTTCCGAGTGGTCCGTGAAATATTGTCGATTATTAGTAAAACATATTCGCTGAACCTCTTATGGTGAGCATTTTTGAGGGGGCCTTAACAAAATGCGTCCCATGAACCTTTCATAGTGAGCGTTTTCGGTGAGTTCTTAGCAAAATGTGTTCCATGAAGCACCCATAGCGATCATTTTTGATGGATTCTTATGAAAAAGCGTTCCATGAACCTTCCTTATCTACCTTGACCTTTACTTTTCTTCACGAAAGGTGTTTTATAACGGTGCTTAACTACCTTAGATCCTTATTTTTCTTCAT
>NZ_JBALNX010000058.1:0-196 GCF_036962035.1 Bacillus sp. JJ1773 | reverse complement strand
TATTTTTCTTCATGAAGGGCGTTTTGAGCCGCTCTTTACTACCTTTGATCTTTACTTTTCTCCGTGAAAGGCGTTATGAACCTCTCTAAATTACAATCTGCTTAAAATTTTCTTCCGAAGCTGCGTCATAAGCGCATTTAGCAACAACAAAAAAAGACATCTAAATGATGTCCTTTACTTTTGCCTAGCGACGTCC
>NZ_JBALNX010000057.1:0-5418 GCF_036962035.1 Bacillus sp. JJ1773 | reverse complement strand
ACGATCTACAGGAATGCTAACCTACTTCGTTAGTAAAAAGCTACTGCCCTTTATTTCGCAATCGCGCCCGATTATGGAATAGCGAATTGGGTATTATTAAATAACTTTAGGTGGTTTCCTTTTGTATTTGTTTATATATGATTCTTCTTCTTATTTCCCTGTTTCACCAAATTGCTTAATTCGTTCACCAATTTCGTCACGAACACGCTGAAATTCGAACCACTCTTTTCCGGCTGGATCATCAAATCCCCAGTGTTCACGCTTCACATGTGGCGGTGTAATTGGACATTTATCAGCAGCATCTCCACATAATGTAACCACCAAATCAGCATTATTTAAGATTTCAGGATCAATAATATCTGATGTTTGACTGGAAATATCAACACCAGCTTCCTGCATGGCCTTTACAGCATTCGGGTTTAACCCATGTGCTTCTATTCCAGCACTGTATACGCTCCACTCATCACCTAAATATTTCTTTGCCCAGCCTTCTGCCATTTGGCTTCTGCAAGAATTTCCTGTACATAAAAAGTAAATTGTTTTTTTAGACATATTGTATTGGTTCCTTTTTAATTAGTGAATGAACAACAACCATATATATAAGCCAACTAATGTAATAAACAGTGTTGGGACGGTTAAAACAATACCTGTTTTAAAGTAGGTTCCCCATGATATCTTAACCCCTTTTTGGGATAAGACATGCAGCCATAATAAAGTAGCGAGAGAACCGATTGGCGTGATCTTAGGGCCTAAATCAGACCCAATCACATTCGCATAGATAAGAGCTTCTCGTATGACACCACTTGTATTGGTGTCTGCAATAGCTAATGCATCAATCATGACGGTAGGCACCTTGATCGGCAGTCATTTGAATTAGATCAGCTAATATATTTGTTAACCCTTCATTTCGTAATCCATATACCACAACATACATTCCTATTGAGAAAAAGACGATTGCCCATGGTGCACCCTTAATAACTGTGCGAGTGTTAACTGCATGACTTCTTCTAGCCATGAAAAGGAAAAAGATAGCCGCAACACTAGCGATAATCGAGACAGGAATGCCTGTAAATTCACTAGCAAAATATCCAACCAGTAGTATCCCTAAAACACCCCAAGATAGCCGAAACATTTTCATGTCACGAATGGCTTCTACTGGCTTCTTTAATTGTGCCATATCATAATTTTTCGGTATGCTTTTACGGAATGATCGACTGAACATTCAAAAGCACTTATTATAAGTTTCATATACGCTATAAAATACTCTCTTCCCAGTACCCCCGCATGGTTAATAACCATAATTTTATCTCCTTTTACACTCCAATAGGCATTCTCTAAAGTAATAAGGGAAGCACTTAGCCCCCTTAATAATTTAATTTCATGAAGTTGAATCAACAACAAGACGTTTTTGTATTTAAATTTACACTACACACACCCGTTTCTGGTAAGTATAGTTCCACTTTTTCTGCAGATTCAATATCTCCACTTAAATAGGCCACTACTGTTCTAACTTGTTCGTAACCTGTCGCCATTAAGAATGTTGGAGCACGGCCATAGCTTTTTGCACCAACAATATAAAAACCTTTATCTGGTTGGCGTAATTCTTTTTCTCCATGTGGGCGGACGGTGCCACAACTATGAATATTTGGATCAATAAGTGGTGCTAATGCATTAACACTTTCTGTTGAAGAATCGATAGATAATCTAATTTCATTTATAATTGTTAAATCTGGACGACTTCCTGTGTTTACTATCATCTCATTAATTCCAACTAGGCTTCTTTCCTCACAGTTCTGAATGCCTGTAATCTTAATTCCTTCTTGAGTTCTTTTTACCACTTGAATTAGGAATGGAGTCATTACTTTTATTTTCTGATTATCAACAAGGTTGTGGATGCGGCTTCCTAACTCACCACGAGCTGCCAAAGCATCCTTTTCTTCTCCACCATATGCATCTTCAACATGTCGTCTTCTCATTATCCATATAATTTCCGTTTTAGGAAAGGACTCTTTAAGTTTTGCTAAATCTAATAAAGTATTAATAGCTGAATGCCCACCACCTATAACTGCTATTCGCTTATTGGCATACCGTTCCTTTTCTTTCCCTAAAACATTAGGGATTCCGTAAAATATTTGGTCATGAAGCGATTTCTCTTCCTTTAGCCATATTCCACTTGATACGGCAGGATTCGGATTTCCCCAGGTTCCAGTTGCATCAATTACTGCTCTAGCTTCATAAGTTTTATAGGTTTCATTTGATTTTGTATGAATAATATAAGGGGAATTTTCTCGATTCAGTGTTTTCATTTTATCAATATCTTTTTTACCAATTGAGAGTACCTTGGTATTCAAGTGAATAAAGGGTTTAATTTCTGAAAGGTGTGAAAGTGGTTCTAAATACTGCTCTACAAGTTCTTTACCTGTTGGCAATTCCTCTAAATCAGGATGTATCCAATTATCCTTTTCCATTAAGCGCTTAGCAGCTTTATCAATGTTATAACGCCATGGTGAAAATAAACGTATATGTCCCCAAGTTAATATGTTGGCACCAACATGGTTACCACCTTCTAATAGAAAAAAAGATTCTCCTCTACTAACTAAATGAGCTGCAGCTGATAATCCAACTGGACCAGCACCAATAATCGCGATCGGTAATTTATCTGTGTTATTGCTTGAAGTTTCAGCTTTTAAAGATGTTGTTTGTTGTGCACAGCAACCTTGTACATTAATTAATATATTGTTTGAATCCGTCATATTTATCTCTCCATTCATTTATAATTTTTTTAAAAATTAGTTTTTCAAGTGCTCTAGAAGCATTCGAACAACAAAGCGTGCATCAGAACCGACTCCTCTTAATGTTGCTGATGCAAAGGATCGCTGACCTTCTAGACCAACATAATAAAGTCCAGGCACTGATTTACTTACGCCAGCAACGTGTAATGGCAGCCCATCAGAATCAAGGGCCCCTATTTCTCTTAAGTATGGGAAACTATACTGATACCCTGTGGCAAATATAACCGTATCCACCGGCTCTTTCGTTCCATCTGGCCAAATTACTCCTTCTGAATAAAAAGCAATAAACATTTGCTGTTGATCCGGTTTCCCTTCTTCTAGTGGTTCTTTATAATTACCTGAGTCTATTACCGCATCTGAAGCAGGTACCTTTCGCCCAAATTTCCAAAAAGGAAATGTATCAAAGCCAAAAATCTTAAACCATAAATGCAAGTCTTTACCCAGTATTTTTTGATTTATTAATCTCACAGGGTGGCGCACAGCTAAAGTTGTTTTACTAAATTTGGCCAGTTCGATAGCAATTTGGACTGCGGAATTTCTGCTCCCTACAACTATAACTCTTTGATTTGTTAGGGGTTCTGGTCTTCGATAATCAGCAGAATGAATAATCTGCCCATTAAATAGATCCTGTCCTTTTATTGAAGGAATATATGGATTATGAAAAGACCCTGTCGCATTAATAATCGTTTTTGCTCTATACGTTTCTCCGGATATTGTTTGAATCATGAACATTTTATCTTCATTTACCACAGATACAACTTTCGACTTAGTCACTACTGGTAATTTAAAATGTTTTTGATACTGTTCTAAATATCTAATTACTTCTTCCTTTGATGGATAATTGTCAGGATCCCCCAGGAAATTCATACCAGGTAAAGATGAATAACGAGCAGGAGAAAACAATTTGAGACTACCATAATACTGTGACCATGAACCTGTTGCCATGTCATTTGATTCTAAAATCAAAAAATCCAGTCCCTTTTTCTGCAAATGATAACCTGTGGCTAGGCCAGCCTGCCCTCCACCAATTACAATAACATCCCATATTTTATTCATTAAAACCTCCACTTAATTTATTTGCATTTTGCAAGTATTACTTTTGAGGATTTCACCTCAAAGGAATTGTGCAACAATGGCTTGTTTTTGCCATTGCCTCATTTAATAACTTAATGGATCTAATAACCGTTTCTTTCTCAAATTCATTCATATTAGAAAAAACATCGTTCAAGTATTCATTCATTTGCTGATCAATTGTTGTCGCTACATATTTCCCTTCAACTGTAAGAGATAATATATAGACTCTTTTATCATCACTGTGTGGGGTTTTTTTTACCAAATTCAGTTTAACTAATGATTGCACCTGACGACTAAAAGTTGTGATGTCTGTACCCAATGTATCTGCTATTTGTTGCATCGATGGTTCGTGTTGATTGTCAATCTCATAAAGAATATGACTTTGAATGAGGGAAATATCACAGCCTCCAACACTACAGCAATTTTTATTTAAAAGACCAAAGCGTCGTGTCATGACTTGAAATAACTCACGTGGATTTTCCATTTTTTTCACCCCTTACACTTATTATATAAAACAATTTGCAAAATGCAACTATTTAATTTAATTATTCCTCTTCTTAATCTTGTATATGCTGAGATAAGAATTTAATACGTTTCCTGACCGTAAAGCAAAAAATCCCTTTAAAAATTCAAACTATAATTGCCTGCCACAAGTACAAGCTACCTTTACTTAGCTTGTACAAGTAGCTTCTCCATTGCCATAACGTCAACATATTTTCCGTCCAGAATACCCTGATTCTTAAAAGTACCAACCTCACGATATCCTTTCTTTCGATATAAACCCTGACCAAGCTGATTGAATGGAAATGTAAAGAGAACTATTTTATGGAAATCATTTTCTATGGCTAGATTTTCAATAGCTACTAGTAACAAACTTCCTATGCCCATCCCTCTGTAATCCCTAGCAATATATACAGATAAATCTGCTACTCCAGCATAAGTACAACGGTTATTATATTTATTTAAAGAAGACCATCCTAATATTTGCCCATCTTGTTCAGCAACTATAACTTTGTACCGCCCTCTATGCTGTTCAAACCATTCTTTCATGTATTGTAAATCTTTTGTTTGAGTTTCTAAAGTTGCTATTCTGTCTTCAATACCTTCGTTATAAATATTAAGTATAGAAGCTGTATCCTTTGCGTGTGCCTCCCTGATTACAGTCATCAAATCCCCCCCAACTAAAACCATATTTCTATTGCTTGTAAATAAATATAAATATATAATTTGCAAATCGCAAGTATCTATTTTAGATTATTCAATAAAAATAAATAAGTGTAACTTGGACGGTGTTATCAGTGTTAGTAATAGTAAAAATAAACTACTTTATTGTGACTCATCAAAATATATTAATATTAACATGTTGGTAGGTACTTTTACGTCATTTTACATAAGAGTAGTTACTTTTATGTCATTCGTCATCTAACGACAACTCAGTCGTGACTAAACAACTCAATCGACGGAAATTATACACAAATGTTTTTACTTCCATTATATATCCGATTCCTTTTAAAAGGGTTACTCCACAAACTGGCCCTTTCGTATTATAAGG
>NZ_JBALNX010000056.1:41513-93605 GCF_036962035.1 Bacillus sp. JJ1773 | reverse complement strand
TGAAAAGTCCGTCCAGCTCAGCTGCAAGGACATTTTGAGAGCCTTTGCCGCATGAAAAGTCCGTCCAGCTGTGCTGCAAGGACATTTTGAGAGCCACAGCCAGTTGAAAAGTCCATCCAGCTTTTCTGCATGGACAATTTGAGAGCTTCAGCCAGTTGAAAAGTCCGTCCGGCTTTCTTGCAAGGACATTTGGAGAGCTTCAGCCACATGAAAAGTCCGTCCAGCTTTTTGCGGCAAGGACTTTTCTAAATAGATCCGCCCAATCCCCTAAATTTATTAAATAAAATTACTCACCAGATTCGCTTTTCAAAAATATAGCAATAGGCTTTAAGAGGACATTTTGATAGAATATAGAGTAATAGGTTAATTTAGTAATTTTTTTAACTAATAAGTTCATTTCATTCCTATATTTCGGATGAGATGCATTCACAAATGATTATTTACATACTTTCTGCAAGTATTTTTCTAATAGAGGTAGGTGGCAAAGTTGGCTCTGGAATGGCTTTTTGAAATATTGAAGGGGATGGGTAAGCTTTTTCTTCACCCTGTTTTCTATTTTCTTTTCTTTATGGCTGCGGTATTGGGCGTTTCTCGGGTGAAGCGGGAGAGAAGGAATTTCCATGTTCGCGCGGAGAATGCCTATTTTGAGCTGAGGCAGCTGCTCCCGTTGGGCATTTTAGCTGGACTGGGGCTGTCACTCGTGTCGATTGTAGCAGGACTTGTAATTCCGATGGAAACAATCCTATTTACGGCGATCCTAACGATCGTTTGGAGCTTAACGACTAAAGTACGCTGGATGTCGCCGGCCTATACGCTTGGCTTTGCTTTTTTTGTGACTATTTTTGCGGCAGAACTCCCATGGAAGCTGCCGGCGTTTTTAACTTCCATAACGGATTCAGAACAGACGATTTTTCCATCGATTGCTGCTCTGCTTGCGCTTCTTTTGATCGGGGAAGGCATCCTTATTTCCAGGAATGGCAGAAAGGGGTCATCACCTAAGCTGATCAATAGCAAACGCGGTCAGAGGGTTGGCATTCATGAGGTGAAGCGACTCTGGATGCTGCCGATGTTTCTTCTCGTTCCGGGAGATGTACTGCAGCCCCCTTTTGAATGGTGGCCAGTATTTACGTTCGGCGGCAGCACGTATTCTCTTATTTTCGTACCGTTTGCTATTGGCTTTTTCCAGCAGATTCAGGGCAAGCTGCCAGCTGTTGCTGTGAAAGAAGTCGGTGGAAGGGTAATCGCTCTTGGCATATTTATTGCGCTTGCATCCATTTCAGGCTACTGGTATCCGCTTGCTTCCATTGCGGTGGTAGCGCTTGCGATTATTGGACGTGAAATGATTACGTTAAGACAGAGAATAGTGGAGGAGAATCTCCCATTCTATTTTTCAAAAAGAAATCATGGTGTTCTTGTCCTTGGGATAATCCCCGGATCCCCAGCCAACAATATGGCTTTACAGGTTGGAGAACTCATAACGAAGGTAAACGGTTTAGCTGTCCATGACCGAAATAGCTTCTATCAGGCACTCTTGAAAAACCGTGCCCATTGTAAGCTGGAGGTGTTCGATGTGAATGGTCAAATCCGCTTTGCGCAAAGGGCCTTATATGAAGGGGACCACCATGAGCTTGGGATTCTCTTTGTGCAGGATGATAAGAAAAAGGGCAGTGAGGCGGTATAATAATGTGATTTTTCATAATTCGTGAGAATCATTCGGCTATTCTTTAACAAAAAGGATAGCTTTTTTACGTTAGTTAATAAATAAAATTTTGATTCTGATTTATTCAAAAGAGGTGAACGGGGGCAATAAACAAAAACAAAGATGTTTAGTTTTTTGACTTACCTTTATTTTATCAATAATCTTTATTGTTGATATTCAATTCAGTATGTCTTTAATTGCTAGGTTAAAGGTAGTTTTCAGACATACCTTACAAGACAAAAATTTAATTAAATAATAAAATTCTCATACATCACTTTTCGAAAGGACTTTGGTATCATTTTATTAATATTCTAAATGGTAAAAAACTACTATTTTTGTAAAAACATGTTGGAAAATGACGAATTTTATTGGAAATTACATGCTAAAGTATTATTATAAAAGTATCAGTTTGATAAAGGCAAACTTATTGAAAGATAAGGACGCAAAGCCACGAGTCTAAGGTGATTAGCTATGATAGTCGGGTTACCAAATGATTGGATACTGTTACCTATGATAGTATAGCCTTTATCATACAAGTCCACCAATCTTTTTGGTGGGCTTTTTTTGAGATAGTTTTGGCGAAGCTTGACTATCTGAGTAAATGGAAAAAATAAAAAAGGAGGTGGAATGTTAATTGACTGTGTTATTTGGTACAGTTGAATACTTTGAAAGAGAAATTTACAACTATCTGAATGAGAATCAATTAAAAGAATTAAGTGAAGACTTCCTATATGGCATTACTTCAAAACTAAAAAAAGAATTATTATATGATTTTGTTTGCGATGAAAGAATTCGGTTAGAATGTTTAGAAAATCTTAAATATGCAATTAGTAAGATAACACAAAGTAAGGAAGCGATCTGAGTTTAGATAATTTTAGAAAGGTGGTTTTTTTTAAGTATCATATCTTTTTAATGTTGATTTTATTCATCTAAACAGAATAATCTTCCTTATAGTCAATAGAAATCAGCCATTTGAATAATATTAATAGGAGCGTAATAACAGAAAATGCAAAAAGAAAAGAGTGAATTTTCTGGTAAAAAGAGAGCAATTGCAGGGGATGCTATCCTTTTTGAAAGAAGAAGTAATACATATAAAGGTAGAGTGTTTCTTGTTAGGACTAATAGTGTATTAGTCGAAATTTCAAGTAAGGATGCAAAAGCTTTAGGATACGAAATGCCAAATACAGTTGTTCGGCATGGGAAATATATTCTAGTTTGAGTTTAAAAATCAAATGATTATCTAATTTGTTTATACTTTAATAGAAAAAAAGAAGAAAATATGATTGTTTTTTATTCCTAAATATATAAAAAATTTGAGGTGTATAAGAATGAATAAAACAGAATTAGTAAAAGTTGTTTCAACACAAGCTGAATTGACACAAAAGGATACTTCAAAGGCAGTTGATGCGTTATTTGATACGATTTCAAACACACTTGCTGAAGGAGGAAAAATCCAATTAATTGGATTTGGAACGTTTGAAGTACGTGAACGTTCAGCTAGAAAAGGTCGTAATCCACAAACCGGTGAAGAAATAGAAATTGCTGCTTCTAAAGTTCCGGCCTTTAAACCGGGTAAGGAATTAAAAGAAGCGGTTAAATAAATATTTATTTTTAAAATAGTTTAAATACTCTGGATTAGTTAGTCTCCAGAGTATTTTTTATTTTAATGCATAATTATTTCTAGTTCTGTTTTTCTAAACAACTTTATTGTCACTCAACACTATTTGGCAGTCTCAGCATTCTACAGTCCGGCTTTTTTATCTAATTCTTTAAAAAGCTTATCACTATTATTTGTGCATCGATAATGGTAGAGCTTTTTAGAGTATGTACAAAACGATAAAACATTTCTTGATTTGAAGTTTCTAATAGTAGCATATATTTGGTTTCATGGCAGCGAAGAATAAATGAGGTTTTTTAATAGCATATCGTAACCTAAAAACAAAGATCCTATAGAACGAAGTAATTCATCGATCTATAGGATCTGCTTTTTATTTTTTGGAAAAATTATCTTGAGATCATTTACTGTAAATTTATGATTTTTAGATTCTGTTCCTGCAAGTGCTCAATTATTTTGGGTAAAGCATCAATGACAGCTTGAGATTCGTGCAAAAGGATTATTGATCCAGATGCTTCCGTGTTACGAATAAAATTATATATTTTATCTGTATCACGAGTTTTCCAATCTTTCGGATCCCTATTCCAAAGTATCATTTTGTTTTGGTAATTATGCACTGTATCTTTTGTCTGTTCATTAAACGCCCCATAAGGTGGTCTGAAGAGGACTACTTTTTCATTCGTAATTTCCTCTATTGCTTTAGTACCTTGAATAAATTCATCTTCTTGTTTTTCATAAGAAAGATCAGACAATTTTAAATGATTCATAGAATGACTACCAATCGAATATTTATTTGATTGAACATATTGAACGTAGTCAGGATGTTTTTTTGCATTAGTTCCTATAAAGAAAAAAGTACCACCAACCTTGTATTTCTTTAATATATCAACGATCTCCACTGTATATTTAGAAGGGCCATCATCGAATGTAAGGGACACATAGCCTTCTGGAATGCTGTATGTTATGGAGTCATCTAGTTTAATATAAGGAAGACTAGATTGCGTGGATTCATCTTTTACTAATTTTGTAGCTGGTGTAACAACGTTTTTTTTATTTATTAAATTGACTTCGGCAGTTTTAGCTTCTGCAATTGGAATAGTGATATTTTTGATGGTAGGCGTATTTACATACGAGTGATTTGAATATCCAAACAGTATGGAAAAAATAGCACCAATCATGGCAACACTGACCCATTTAAGCGGAATCTTGTATCCTTTTGAAATCAATTCTTCATTTTGCTTATTTTTCTGTTCAATTGTTTTTTCATCAATTGCTGATAGATTAGTAGATAAAAATGGTAGTTTTTTAAAATCGTTAACATTTTGTGTGTTTTTAATAGAATCTAAATTGTTTTTGTAATCCATTGAACAAGCAAAATAAATTCGGTCACTTTTATCACGGTATGTTCTTGTAATAAAACTTATGTATTGCTTTTTGATTGTGTCTAATGTTGTATGTAATGATAATCTGTATTTATGTTTTTTATCAAATTCAGATATTGTCATTAAATTCTTTGCAGTATCACTGTCAACTTCCCAAAACAGTACATCTTCTTGCTCAAAGGATAACTTTATGCGTAAATATGATTTTTCGTTACTCTTTTCAATAGATACTAGTTCAAGTACTTTTCCGTGGTAGACTGCCATGGTTGCACTTCCTTCTCTAGTTGTAATTAACTAACTTCTAGCTGTTTATTCCGATTGTGATAGATTAGAAGCAGTTGCCTTTGTTGAGAAAGAGAAGGACATTTTCTCGGTAAAATCATTAATGGTTTGCATTAACTGAGCCTTATCATCTACAAGTTTTTGATATTGTTCAGTATATTTTTGATTTTCTATTTCTAGGTTTCTAATTTTATCTTCAAGCTCATTGATTTTTAACATACTTTGATATTGAGCATTCGTTGATTCTTCATTAAGTTTGTTGTATTTAGCCGTTTCGGTTTCAAGTTGATTTGAGATCTTTTCATACTCCATGTTTGATGTAAGCTGATATTCCTTATAATCCTCAAGGAGCTGATCATACCTCATTTGTTTGTTAGTTAGGTTATTTTCTAAATCACGAATTTCCTTATTCTTTTCTTGTAAAAGTTGGTCTTTCTTAATTTGATCATGCTTAAAACGATTAATCGTTTCATTTGCTGTAAATAATTGATCCTCAAGCCCTTTGTATTTATAAAACTGCAATTGGCGTTCCTTAAGCATGTTTTCTATAGAAACAATTACATCCAATGCTATTTTATCCTGGTCATCCTTTGAAAATAAGTTGTTATTACTATTTAAAACTGGCTGCTCGTACTCTTTAATAGTATTAGCCGACTCATCTACAATCATATCAGTTACGACTTCTTGCTGTTCTGCACTAATTTTCTCCGATTGGTTTTGATAAGAAAGTACCCCTTTAAACCAACTAATTCCTTTTTTATCTATTTCACTAGCCAAAATCTCATCTCCTATTTTTGTATATTTAAGATCAAAGACCTATCTATACTAAATATTAACATACAAAAAATACTATAAAATATTAAAAAAGGCCCAATTTTATAATATCTATGTCGAAAGATGTAATCTATTGGATAATTAGTTGTTTAATAAAAAGGTTGTTTTATTTCCTGTAGTGAAAAAGCATTGATTAGGGGAGGAGAGGGGGGGATAACAATATTATAGAAATGGGCAGTATAGTTAGATGTGACTCAACTTCAAATAGTAAAGGAATCTAATTGAAATTGTATTAATTATCATAAATTATGAAAAAATGCTAGTAATTATATTTGTCTCTATTGGATGCCATTCTCACTAATTATGGAAAATCACAAATCACCTGGCCTTGTGGAAATGTAAACAATGGGAATCGGTATCAGTCGGTTCTCATATTTTTTTGCTAATAGCTAGGGCAAGCTATAAAAAATATTGTCTTCGTTCAAAGTGTCTGTATACTGTTTATATATTATATTGCTTTTCGATGGGAGGGATAAATGTGAATATGGATGTACCCAATTTGAAGCATTTATCTGATTTTGACAATGTTCTTGTTGTTGATAAAACGGGGAAAACGATTTTTTATGATTTAGCAGACTTGCATATTTTGAAGAAGCTTGGTCAAAAGCCAGAGGAGTTTCTTGGAAAAAACATTACGTCTTTTTATAAAAATTTGACTGTTGAAAATAGCACGATTATGAATGTGTTAAGAACAGGGGAAGCTTTATGTGAAGTTGAGCAGCAAATGATCACGAAAACGGGGAGTACGTTCGTATCGAAAAGCTCTACATATCCGATTAAGCAGGATAACACAGTAATTGGGGCTATCGAGTTTTCAAAGCATTTTTTTACGAAAGAAGATATTCAATTTCTTGATCAGTATGCTGGGCATAAAATATATCGAAAAAATAATACCATTTATACAATTGATGATATTGTGACGGTTAATCCGCAGATGAAGGCTGTTAAAAATAAGATTGAAAAAGTAGCGAAAACGGACTCTACGGTCTTAATTTATGGGCATACCGGTACAGGGAAAGAGGTCGTGGCCCAGTCCATACATAATTTGAGTGAGCGATTTGGCAAGCCGTTTATTTCATTCAACTGTGGAGCGATCCCGGCGAACCTGATGGAAAGCACGTTATTTGGCACAACGAAGGGCAGCTTTACTGGCTCGGAGGATATGCCTGGTCTGTTTGAACAGGCAGAAGGGGGCACGCTGTTTTTAGATGAAATTAACTCGCTTGATATTAATCTTCAGGTGAAGCTGCTAAAAGCGATTGAGGAAAAGACGATACGCCGGATTGGCGGCAAGAAAAATATTCAATTAGATATAAGAGTGCTGTCCGCGACCAATGAGGATCCGGATATTCTCGTTGCTGAAAAGCGATTAAGACAGGATTTATTTTTTCGTTTAGGGGTCGTGCAAATCAATCTGCCAAAGCTCTCAGTCAGACCTGATGACATTGAAGTACTACTACAATATTATTTGAAATTTTACACCAACAATATGAATATATATGTGGAAGGCATAACGGAGGAAGCACTTGAATGTTTTAAACGATACAGCTGGCCGGGAAATATTAGAGAGCTGAAGAACGCGGTGGAGAACGCCTTTAACAACGTGAGTTCAAATCTCATTACCATCGATGATATTCCTGATCGAATTAGAAATTATTCCGAAAAAGAAGCAAAAGTGAACGTTAGTCATACGAAGATGCTGCCGTTGAAGGATGCAGTTGAAAGCTATGAAAAAACAATCATCATGAATGAACTGCATGAAACGAACGGAAAAATAGCAGAAACAGCGAGGCGTTTAGGGCTTTCCAAGCAATCTTTAAAATACAAATTGGACAAGTATCAATTAAGGTAATAGTAAAGATTTTTTTACGGAGGGGGAGAAAATTTTCCCCCTCTTTTTTTGTCCATTAATGAAACCAATGATGCTGGCTGAATAAATATTTCCATGATTTAAAATAATGGAAAGTATTATAATGGAAAGAAAATTGTCGAAAAACCTGTCAGTTTAAGACTTTTCTTGTCATAGAATCTTCAAAAAATCTAAAACGACAGCTACTAAAATTAAAGTTGGCATGCAAATTGCATTTATAAAGATATCTTGCTCGGGAAGAACTTCCTAGAGCAAAGGCAAAAAGGAAAATGAAAACGATTTCTATTGGTAAAAGAAAGGGATGAGAAATATGAATAAAACGGTCCAGCACAGTCTTATATTAGGTTTTGCCTTATTCGCCATTTACTTCGGTGCAGGAAACTTAATCTTTCCTCCGTCTATTGGCAACGCCTCGG
This sequence comes from Bacillus sp. JJ1773, assembly GCF_036962035.1. Taxonomy (NCBI): domain Bacteria; kingdom Bacillati; phylum Bacillota; class Bacilli; order Caryophanales; family Bacillaceae; genus Bacillus; species Bacillus sp. JJ1773. Next base: position 85,507 of record NZ_JBALNX010000056.1, on the reverse strand, counting down.
GCACGAATTGGATTCCTGCGCTGATTGGCTTCTGTGTTACGGGAATTGCACTCCCATTATTAGCTGTCATCGCCATTTTAAACGCAGGAGGCAGGTTTGAAGAATTAACGAGACCCATCAGTCCGTGGTTCTATAAAGCTTTTAATCTGTTGCTCATGGTTGGGATTGGTATGTTTGTCACCATTCCTCGCATGGCAGCTACTACTCATGAGCTTGGTGTTTACACTTTATTTCCTCAAGTACCATCCATTGTTACAATTATCGTCTTTTTTGCAATAAGTTTTTATTTTGCCATGGATAAATCTAATGTTATAGAAAAAATCGGGAAGTTTTTAACGCCTTTATTAGTGCTAATTCTTCTATATATTGTTGGAAAAGGAGTCTTTAATCCAATTGGAACTCCTGTTGCAACAGATTTGAAATCGCCATTTTCCAATGCCTTTATTAGTGCCTATCAGACAGGTGATGTTGTTACTGGGATTTTTTGTGCCCCTATTTTTATCGCTGCGATTTTGAGCTATGGCTATAAAGGAAAAGGGATGCGCAAAATTGCGATTACTGGAACATTGATTGCGGGTGCCGGCCTTTTGATTGTTTATGGCGGGTTGCTTTACATTGGGGCTTCCGGCAGCGGAATGTTCCCAAATGATATGGATAGTACAGCTCTCGTATCTGAATTAGTTAACCACCTATTAGGGAGTAGCGGTGCAGTTGCCCTATCCATCGCCATCGCATTAGCATGTTTAACCTCTGCCATCGGTGTTATTGCTGTTATAGCTGAATTTCTAAATGATTTAACGAAAAATAAATTTGGCTATCGTGTTTGGGCGTTAGTTGTTTGTTTAACAGGAATTGCGATCGGATCAATGGGAGTAGAAAAAATTATTAACTATACCCTGCCAATCTTCCTAGCACTATACCCAGTAGCCATTGTTCTAGTTTTCCTTGGTTTATTCCGAAAAGTAATCCCGAATCCTGGTTCCTATCGTGGAGCGATTCTTTTAACATTTATTGTTAGTGTATTAGAAACATTAGGAGCGATCGGCATTCATATTTCGGCGGTACAAAGCTTTATCTCTATGCTTCCATTGAGTGCAAACGGTTTTTCATGGCTTGTACCCGCCATCATTGGATTTATTTTAGGAACATTTATCTATAAAACTATTTCTGTAAAAAAAGATCAGGACCCTACGATAGAACTTTTAGAAAATGAATAATGGGGATCACGTTCAACTAGTGAAGACATTAATGGTAAGGAGAGGGAGTTATGAATAAAACAATTTTTCATAATGGGCGAATTTTCACATCAAATCCAGATCAGCCCTATGCTAGCGCAATGGTTGTGAGCGAAGGGCGTATCGCTTGGATTGGCAATGAAGGGGATTTGGTTGAACTGGAAGGAGAACGTGTCAATCTTCAAGATCGCCGTGTTATGCCTGGAATTATTGATGCGCATTTACATCCACTTTATTTAGCGAATGCCGCTAAGCAGGTTGCCTGTATGGCTCCAGTTGTTTATTCCATTGATGATATGGTTCAAGCGATTCGCAAACGGAGTGAATCTATAGGCTCTGGCGAATGGATTGAAGGCTGGGGCTATGATGAAGGAAAGCTAAGGGATGGGCGCGCGCCTTTTCGTTCAGATTTAGATAAAGCGGCTCCTGATATTCCTATTGTAGTAACACGTACATGCGGTCATATTATCTCCGTCAATAGCAGGGCTTTGGAGATGGCGGGGATTACGAAGTACACACCAAATCCTCCAGGAGGACAAATTGATCGCGACGTAAAAGGTGAACCGACTGGTATTTTACGAGAAAGTGCAAGGCATATTGTCTTAAATGCGATGCCAGCTCGCTCGATAGAAGAAAATGCAACACTTCTTGCTAAGTTAAGTCCGTTTTTATTCGAGCGCGGGATTACGGCCATTACGGATCTTATGGCATTAAACAAGCCTATTGACTACTTAGACATGTATAATGAAGCGCGAGATCACGGGCTGAAACAGCGGACTGTCCTCTATTATATGTGGGAGGATTTAAAGAATGAAATGATCTTGGACGAATATAAGACAAATAGAGAAAACCCCATTCATATAGGCGGAATTAAGCTGTTTGCAGACGGCAGTGTGTCCGGCAGAACGTCTTGGGTCAACCCTCCGTTCCTAGGCGATGATGAAAACTACGGCATTTCTACAACTTCTAGAGAAGAACTGCTTGAAGCGGCTGAGGCGGCAGAAAAGTATGGTGTGCAATTAGTCGTTCACGCGATGGGTGAGCAAGCGATCGACTTGATCGTTGATACATTTTACGGGAAAAAGGGCTGGCTGGAGGATGCGCCTTCTATTCGCATCGAGCACGCGGCTATGCCAACAGAACAGGCGATTCAGCGTGCGGCTGAAACGGGCATTGCCTTTGTTCCGCAGCCGATTTTCCTTTTTGCTGAAATCGAAAGCTATTTAAATAATCTTGGGGCAGAGCGTTCAAAAACGACTTACCCAGTTAAAAAGATGCTGGATGCAGGCATTAAGGTAGCCTTCTCTTCTGATGCGCCAGCAACGGCATGGGCAGATCCGGTTGATCCTTTTGTCAGCATAAAGGCAGCTGTCACTCGTGTGGCGTATGATGGAACAGACACAGGCAAGGATCAGCGCGTAGATGTGGAAACGGCAATTGAGCTTTACACACGTGCCGCTCAGGAGATCACACGTATTCCGGCAATCGGCCAATTAAAGCAAGGGTATGAGGCTGACTTTATCGTATTGGATAAGGATATTCTTGAAGTGAGCACTGAACAGATTGATGAGGTTAGGGTGGAAGCGACCTATATGGGCGGGGAAAAGGTATTTGAAAAATAATAATGAGAGGAAGCAGAGTTGGTGACAATTCGCTTCCTCCTTTTTTCATTCAGTCACGATAAATGATTCCAGAATAATAGGCAAAACTACAAATAACCAATCTATTCATGCAAGTGGTAAATCTATTTAGGAGGATCATATGAAATCGACTGATGTTCTTGTTCGATGTTTAGAAAATGAAGGAGTGGAATATATTTTTGGGATCATGGGAAAAGAAACGCTGGATTTCATTGATTCCCTTTCCCGATCCAAGCAAATTCAATTTGTGAATACGAGGCATGAGCAAGGAGCTGCCTTTATGGCTGATGTTTACGGGAGGCTGTCTCGAAAAGCAGGGGTGTGTACGTCTACATTGGGGCCAGGGGCAACGAATTTATTAACGGGGATTGCGAGTGCAACTCTTGATTTCTCACCTGTCGTGGCGTTCATCGGACAGGCTGGATTGGAAAGACAGCATAAGGAATCCCATCAATATTTGGATTTGGTCAAAATATTCGAGCCGGCAACGAAATGGAGCATTCAAATTAAGGATTCCCTAACGATTGCAGAGGTAGTAAATAAAGCCTTTCAGAAGGCAAAAATGGAAAAGCCAGGCGCTGTCATCGTGGAATTACCGGAAAATTTTGCTGCTCAGAAAATTCCTGACAATGCGATGACTGTCAAACCGCTGCCAGTCTATACGCCCGTAAATGAAGAGATCAAAGCAGCTATTGACCAAATCAACAATAGCCAAAGGCCATTTATCATCATCGGGCATGGGGTGATTAGGGGTGAAGCCGTGAAAGAGGTGCAAGCATTCATTGACCATCTTCAGGCACCTGTTACTCATAGCATGAAAGCAAAAGGGATTATGCCTAAAGATCATTCGCTAAATTATTTTACGTTTGGCTTCAGCGAGCAGGATGAGGTGCTGCCGGGGATCGAGGAGGCTGATCTGCTTATGGTTATCGGATATGATTTTGTGGAGCGGCTTCCTAAGGAATGGAATAAAAAGAAGGTGCCGGTTATCCATATTAATGCCGTTCTGGCTGAATCGGATGAATATTATCCTATTCAAAGCGAATTGGTTGGAGATGTTAAAAGGACTTTGCAGGCTTTTAACGAGTTTGAAATCAAGCCGAAGCCGTGGGAGCCATCTGGGAATTTACGGGAGCAAATAAAACGGGCCTACCATTTGAATGACGAAGCAAAATCTTCTTTATCCATTACATCCATTTTGCAAGCCATTGAAAAGCGTACATGTGAAAATACGATTGTCCTATCGGATGTAGGTTCACATAAAGTATCAATAGCCCGGACTTATCAGCCAAAGAAGCCGAATAAGCTTATTATCTCCAACGGACTGGCTTCAATGGGGATAGCCATTCCCGGTGCCATTGGAGCCAAGTTGGCATGCCCATCTGATCCGGTCATTTGCATAACGGGTGACGGTGGAGCCCTAATGAACTTTGCAGAAATCGAAACAGCAGCAAGATTAGGATTGTCCTTTGTGATCATTGTCCTTAACGATTCGAAGCTAAAATTGGAAGAACAAATGATGATGAAAAAACTGGGCAATGATTTTGGAACTGCTTTTGGAAACCCTGATTTTGTACAGCTTGCGAGAAGCTTTGGTATTAAAGGGGTGCGGACTGCGGATATACTCGAATTCGAGGGCATACTCAATGAGGCGTTAAAGCAGGGCGAACTAACTCTGATTGAAATTAATTTAGGATAAATGCTGTTACTGGGGAATATCCCCTCTGGGAGTTCATCAATCTGGACAAACGAAGCCAGTCATCGTGGATATTATACTGAGCAGATATCAGCTGGGGAGCCTGATGCCCATTGGTGTTGAATATTGTTCCGAACGGTCATCAACTGGGGAGTTTATCACTGACTTTAGTCTATTAGAAAAACTCCCTGAAATAGGTATCATCTGAAAGCTTACGAAAATAGTATACCTCGGATTCTTTTTATGAGCCTAGTGCTTAAAACAACCCAGATCCAGCTATAAAAAGTAGAGAAAATAAAAATCAAGCTGATAACCGAAACGCTAAATTGATGGGAAATGGCTGGCCCTAATACGGGGAATTTCAATCCGTATAATAATAGGCAGATTCCAATCATTAGGCCTGCCGCCCCGCTCAAAATATGAATCCATCTTTTTCGAAACAGGTGAAAGGAAATCCCGATTAATAGCCCCAATAGCCCCGTTGTAAAAGGAAAAACAATTAACTCGGCAGGCTGTAATATCAGAAGTAATAGAGCTGTTAATATGTAGGAAGCCAGACCGAGTGGAATCGAAAAAATAGAGCAAACAATAATAGGTGCAGTAGCCAAGGGGCTAATGAAATAACCAACTCCCGGTAAAAATCCTCCTGCCGATTGAAAAATGGCCCCGATGCTGCTTAAAAGAGAGATTAGCACAATCTTTTTCGCCCTAGGCCATTTTTTAAAAGCAGCTTGTATTTCGTTCATATCTTTTTTAAAATAGTGCATGGCAAACCTCCCTATGCCATCCACTATATGCACGGAAATCCTTTTTATTATATATATCCTTTAGTAAATAAGATTTCGACCTTGAATTGCCATCATATCTTTAATAGGACCATTTAGGAGGCAAATTCCTAAATAGGCAGTTTTACAAACCGTCCGCTTATTTTTTCATCTGTTCCTGTGCCATTCGGACAAGCTCTTTCACCATGCTCCCGCCGATTTTTCCGCCGACCTTTCCAGCTTCTCTTGAGGTAAGGCGGCCATTGTAGCCTTTTTGCAGGGGCACGCCCACTTCATCCGCTACTTCAAACTTTACATGGTCGGGGTTCTCTCTGTCCACTTGGTATCCTTCATTGGCCATAACCTTATTCTTGAACTGATCTAAAGCTCCTCTTGAATCTGGTACGAGAGGGCGCCGCTTTCTTCTAGCCATGTTTTCCGGCCTCCTTGATATGCGAATTTACCAATAGTGTGTGCGGATCTAATCGGTTTATCCTGTGGAATAATCTTGTAAAACCTATCGAAATAGGGGATTCTATGTTATCTTATAGGAAAGAATGGTGCCTTTGGCTTTTCTAATTGATCATTTTGAAAAAGAAGGTGTAATCATTGTTATTAAAATACCTATCAGCTCTGCTGCTGCCGGGACTGCTAGTGGTGCTGTTTACGAGAGTGGCATATAATCGTGTGATTGGTCTTGTATTGACGGTAGCATTAATTGCAGCTTCAGTTTATAAAGGCTATACAGATTCAATATGGCTCATTGTTGTCGATGCGTTTTCACTGACTGCTGGCTTCTGGTATGCAAATAGAATGAAGGAAAATATCCACAAAAGATCTTAATATGAAAAAAAGGCGATTCTTCATTACAAAAGAATCGCCTTTTTATATCTTTTATTTTCCTTCAATTGCTGATGCTTTTAAGCTTTCTTTTTTTCCAAAGCTAAACGCATATCCGATAATTCCACCGATGATGGCAGGAATGATCCAGCCAATTCCTACAGAATATCCTGGAAGGATCGCTGTAAATAAATCATTGATCGCTTTAATTTCGATGCCAGCCGCGTTTAATCCGTCAAATAAGCTAACGATAAAGGTCATTAAAATACTGCCTTGATAAACAGCTGTTTTGCCCTTGAAAATAGGGTGTAGAAACGTTAATGCCATCAAGCAAATAGCTAATGGATAAAGCGCTACTAAAACTGGAACGGAAATTGAAATTAAAGTAGACAATCCAAAGTTAGCAATCGCCGTGCTAAAAACGGAGAAGATAACAGCCCACTTTGTATAAGAAATACTTGGTGCTAGTTTATTAAAATAGGAAGCACATGCTGTAATCAGACCAATACTTGTTGTTAAACACGCAGCAATAACAATAAGCGCTAATAACACTTTCCCGAATGAACCGAAATAATGGGTAGAGACTGCAGCAAGAATCTCCCCGCCGTTTTCTAAATGCCCAAGTCCTTCAACGCTAGATGCGCCCATATAGGCAAGGGATGAATAAATGACCGCCAATAGGCCAGCTGCAATGAAAGCAACCTTCATACTAGAAGTCATAATTTGTTTCTTCGTTTGTGCGCCTCTATCTTTCATTGTATTGATGACGATGATACCGAATACAAACGCAGCAAGTGCATCCATCGTCAAGTAGCCCTCTTGGAATCCTTTAAAAAAGGCATTTTCCATATAAGTTTCAGTAGGAGCTTGAATTTGTCCGATTGGGTTAATAAATACTACAACAATAAGAATGGCAATAAAAATTAATAATAATGGCGTTAATATTTTTCCAACAATATCTACAAGCTTAGAAGCCTTTAATGAAAAGAATAACGTAACTCCGAAGAAGATAATGGAGAAAATGATTAACGGCAGGACACTGTTCGTTTCACCAATAAATGGTTTAATGCCAATTTCGTAAGAAACTGTGCCTGTTCTTGGTATAGCAAATAATGGACCAATTGATAAATATAGAGCCACTGTAAAGAAAACTCCGTAAGCTGGGTTCACACGGCTTGCTAATGATTGCAAATCACTTTTACCTGAAAAGCCTAAAGCTAATATTCCTAGAAATGGCAAGCCTACGCCAGTTACGATAAATCCGGCATTAGCTGCCCACACATTTTCACCTGCCATTTGCCCAAGCATGACGGGGAAAATTAAGTTCCCAGCCCCAAAGAATAAAGCAAATAGCATAAAACCTGCAGCAATCAAAAATGAAAATGACCCTCTTGATGACATAATGAATTCCCTCCTGTTTACATAAATAATGGACTGCAGTTCTGATGGGGAGATTTTTTTGTCTATTCATCTATGAATCCCAAATCAGATCAGTAAGTTATTATAATATTTTTATTATTGTAAATTGAGTAAAAGCAAACGTCTGATTTTTGTTTTTTCAAAGGAGATAAAATTATTTGAATATTCTTTTCATCCCTGCTCAAAATACAAAGGCTGATAATTTTATTAAAGAAAATATATCATATGGACTATGTGTATGCAATATATTTCTGAAAATAAAATTATATAAAAATACTTTTTACAAGATTGATAGGGGAAATGGTTGTATTTTATTTGTAATATATTGTATTCTTATTATTAGTCTAATATAATAAAACTATTATCTGAAAATGTAAGCGTTTAACTTATAGGCATGATGAAATTTTCTAAAATGACGAAGGGGGTAATTATATGCCGATTCCTGCTAATTATTCCACTCCTATTCGGATGTCCGCAAAAAAGCGTGCCTACTCTCAAATTCTAGAATGGATTATTGACGGGACTTTGCATCCTAAAGAAAAGTTGCATGATGCGGATCTTGCGAAAAGCTTAGGCGTAAGCCGAACTCCCATTAGAGAGGCTTTACAGCTGCTCAGCTTTCAAGGGTTTGTTGAAATGTACCCCGGAGTGGGAACTCAAGTTACATCAGTAAACCAAGAGGATATTAGCAAAATCTTGCCGCCATTAGGAGCGCTGCAAGCTTTAGCTACAGAATTAGCGACACCGATTATTAGTCAGGAACAGATTGAATCTCTTCGTGAGCTTAATAATCAATTTGCAGAGGCTGTAAAATCGGGTGATTCTTACGCGGCATTAAAACTTGATGAAGAATTTCACCAAAGCATTGTCGATGTAACCGACAATTCGTATATCTCTAGTACCGTTTCAAATCTTCTGTCACATGTGCGCAGGCTTTATTTTCACAACTCCATTATTCTAACTCCGGAGTCTATTGAGGAGCATGAAGCCATATTGAAGGCCCTTGAAGAGAAAAATAAAGAAGAGGCCTCCCGCATTGCCCGAAACAATGTCGTTAAAGCTATTGAAATATTCTACTCAATACAGGAGAATGAAAAAAATAATAAATAGAAAAATATTAGCCTGCCGTTGTTTTGGCAGGCTTTTGTATTTGGTGAAAACATTTAATACGTTGATTAACAAAATCCTCGCTAAAAATTCCTCCCCTTTTCCTATAATTAGTACCTTCCCTAATATATTTTAAAAAATAATCGAATATCCGTTCGTATATTAGTGGTTAGTTTTCATTGCTTTGTGGTAGAATGTTTATAGAATGTTTTACGTAAATTCAAATATTTAATCAACTGAGAAAACACAAATCCCCTACACCTGTTTAAAGGATGTTAGGTTTTTTAATAGAGAAGAAAAAATGGGAGGCTTTTTATGAAGGACCAATTTACACTAGTCTCAAAATATACTCCCCAAGGAGATCAGCCAGAAGCGATAAAACAGCTTGTTAAGGGGCTTAGATCCGGCAAAAAGCATCAAACATTACTAGGAGCGACTGGGACTGGAAAGACCTTCACAATTTCAAATGTAATCAAAGAGGTCAACCGGCCAACTCTGATTATTGCTCATAATAAAACACTTGCTGGCCAGCTTTATAGTGAGTTTAAAGAATTTTTTCCGGATAATGCGGTTGAATATTTCGTCAGCTATTATGATTATTATCAGCCAGAAGCTTATGTACCACAGACCGACACATTTATCGAAAAAGATGCAAGTATTAATGATGAGATTGATAAGCTTCGCCATTCAGCGACCTCTTCATTATTTGAACGGAAAGATGTTGTTATTATTGCCAGTGTGTCTTGCATTTATGGTTTAGGTTCTCCGGAAGAATACAGGGAGCTTGTTTTATCTCTTCGAACAGGAATGGAGATTGAAAGAAATCAGCTTCTCCACAGACTTGTGGATATTCAATATGAAAGAAATGATATCGCTTTTCAGCGCGGGACTTTCCGAGTGCGCGGCGATGTAGTGGAAATTATCCCGGCTTCAAAGGATGAGCGCTGTATTCGTGTGGAGTTTTTCGGGGATGAAATTGACCGCATTCGCGAGGTGGATTCACTGACAGGCGAAATCATCGGGGACCGCGAGCATGTAGCGATTTTTCCAAGGTCCCACTTCGTAACTCGTGAGGAAAAAATGCGAGTGGCCATTCAAAGCATCGAGGAAGAATTGGAAGTCAAGCTGAAGGAAATGCGAGAGAATGATAAGCTTCTCGAGGCTCAGCGCCTTGAACAGCGGACTCGGTATGATCTTGAAATGATGAGAGAAATGGGCTTTTGCTCTGGGATCGAAAACTACTCAAGACATTTAACTTTAAGGCCTCCAGGTTCTACGCCGTATACATTAATGGACTTTTTCCCAGAGGACCTGCTTATCGTTATTGACGAGTCCCATGTCACCCTTCCGCAGATTCGCGGGATGTATAATGGGGACCAGGCGAGAAAATCGGTGCTCGTGGAACATGGTTTCCGCCTGCCTTCAGCATTAGATAATCGGCCTTTGACGTTTAATGAATTTGAAAAGCATATTAACCAAATTGTCTACGTATCTGCAACTCCTGGCCCATACGAGATTGAGCACACACCGGAAATGATTCAGCAAATTATCCGGCCGACTGGGCTGCTTGATCCAATCATCGAAGTTCGGCCGATTGAAGGGCAAATTGATGATTTAATCGGAGAAATCCAAGACCGAATCAAGCGAAATGAGCGTGTGCTTATTACCACCTTGACGAAAAAAATGTCAGAAGACTTAACGGATTATTTAAAGGAAATCGGCATTAAGGTGCAATATTTGCATTCTGAAGTTAAAACTTTAGAGCGAATTGAAATTATTCGTGAGCTGCGCCTTGGTACTTATGATGTTCTAGTTGGAATCAACCTTTTGAGAGAGGGGCTTGATATTCCGGAAGTTTCATTAGTGACCATTCTTGATGCAGACAAGGAAGGCTTCCTCCGTTCTGAGCGTTCACTTATACAGACAATCGGTAGGGCGGCGCGAAATGCAAACGGTCATGTGATTATGTACGCAGATAAAATGACAAATTCAATGGAATTAGCGATTAGCGAAACAAAACGGCGCCGTTCCATTCAAGAAGAATACAATCAAAAGCATGGCATCACTCCTCAAACGATTCAAAAGGAAATCCGTGATGTAATCCGTGCCACAATTGCTGCGGAGGATCAGGAAGAATATAAAGTATCAGCAAAAATTGGCAAGCTTAATAAGAAGGAAAGAGAAAAACTCATTCAAGTAATGGAAAAAGAAATGAAGGAAGAAGCAAAAGCACTCAATTTTGAACGTGCTGCTGAGCTTCGTGATTTGATTTTAGAGCTGAAAGCGGAAGGATGACGTATAAATGGCGATGGAAAATATAATTGTAAAAGGCGCCAGAGCACATAATTTGAAAAATATTGATGTCACCATTCCGAGGGATAAATTAGTTGTGCTGACAGGGCTTTCTGGATCTGGAAAGTCCTCACTTGCCTTTGACACGATTTATGCAGAAGGGCAGCGCAGATATGTGGAATCCTTATCTGCCTATGCACGCCAATTTCTTGGACAAATGGATAAACCCGATGTAGATGCCATCGAAGGCTTGTCTCCGGCCATTTCTATTGACCAAAAGACAACGAGCCGAAACCCCCGCTCGACCGTTGGAACAGTGACGGAAATATATGATTATTTAAGATTATTATATGCAAGAGTTGGACGTCCCACTTGTCCAAATCATGGGATTGAAATCTCTTCCCAAACGATTGAACAGATGGTGGACCGCATTCTTGAATACCCTGAGCGAACAAAGCTTCAAGTGCTTGCCCCTATTGTTTCTGGAAGAAAAGGCACACATGTCAAAGTTTTGGATGAAGTAAAGAAGCAAGGGTTTGTCCGGGTCAGAGTTGATGGAGATATGCTTGATCTTGGCGAGGAAATTGAGCTTGAAAAGAATAAAAAACATTCAATTGAGGTAGTCATAGACAGAATTGTTGTGAAAGAGGGCGTTTCTGCTCGTCTGGCTGATTCGATTGAAACAGCTTTGAAGCTTGGAAGCGGAAAAGTGCTTATTGATGTTATTGGCGAAGAAGAGCTTCTATTTAGTGAAAATCACGCCTGTCCTCATTGTGGATTTTCTATTGGGGAGCTAGAGCCGCGGATGTTTTCCTTTAACAGCCCATTTGGAGCTTGTACTGAATGTGATGGGCTTGGGTCTAAGCTCGAGGTCGATGTGGATTTAATTATTCCTAATTCGGATTTATCATTGCGCCAGCATGCTATTGCACCATGGGAGCCGACAAGTTCACAATACTATCCTCAGCTGCTAGAGGCTGTTTGTACCCATTATGGGATTGATATGGATATTCCGGTAAAGGACATTTCTGAGCATCTCCTTGAAAAAATTTTATATGGCTCCAATGGAGAAAAGATATTTTTCCATTACGAAAATGATTTTGGACAAGTTAGAGAAGGGCTCATTGAATTTGAAGGGGTTATCAGAAATGTCGAGCGCCGTTATAAAGAAACAAGCTCTGACTATATTCGTGAGCAAATGGAAAAATATATGGGCCAGAAGCCATGTCCAGCATGTAAAGGCTATCGTTTAAAAAAGGAAACACTTGCTGTTCTCATTTCTGATCAACATATCGGCAAAATAACAGAGCTGTCCGTAGAGGAAGCCTATCATTTCTTTGAACATCTGAAACTATCTGAAAAAGAAATGAAAATCGCCAATCTGATTTTTGGCGAAATAAAAGAACGTCTTGGCTTTTTAGTCAATGTAGGACTTGATTATCTGACTTTAAGCCGCGCTGCAGGAACGCTATCAGGAGGGGAAGCCCAGCGAATCCGGTTAGCTACTCAAATTGGTTCACGATTAACGGGTGTGCTTTACATTTTGGACGAGCCTTCGATTGGCCTGCATCAGCGTGATAATGACCGCTTAATTGACACGATGAAAAATATGCGTGATATCGGAAATACGCTTATTGTTGTTGAGCATGACGAGGATACGATGATGGCGGCTGATTACTTAATCGATATTGGTCCAGGCGCTGGCGTCCACGGAGGAGAAATTATTTCTGCCGGAACTCCAGAAGAAGTTATGAATGATCCTCAATCTTTGACGGGTGAGTATCTTTCGGGGAAAAAGTTCATTCCGCTTCCGGTCGAGCGCCGAAAAAATGATGGCCGTTTTATTGAAATTAAAGGGGCAAAGGAAAATAACCTGAAGAATGTCAGTGTCAAAATTCCACTCGGTACTTTCATTTCTGTCACAGGTGTTTCCGGATCAGGGAAAAGTACATTAATCAACGAAATTCTTCATAAATCCTTGGCGCAAAAGCTCAATAGAGCGAAGACAAAGCCTGGGGAGCATAAGGAAATAAAGGGGATTGAGCACTTAGATAAAGTCATCGATATTGACCAATCGCCAATTGGCCGGACACCGCGCTCAAACCCAGCTACCTATACGGGTGTGTTCGATGATATTCGTGATGTCTTTTCAGTAACAAATGAAGCAAAGGTCCGCGGCTATAAAAAAGGACGTTTTAGCTTTAACGTAAAAGGCGGACGCTGTGAAGCTTGCCGTGGAGATGGAATCATCAAAATTGAAATGCATTTCCTGCCTGATGTATATGTCCCATGCGAGGTTTGTCATGGCAAACGATATAATCGGGAGACGCTGGAAGTTCAATATAAAGGAAAAAACATTTCTGAAATTCTCGACATGACTGTGGAGGATGCGGTCGTGTTTTTCGAAAATATACCAAAAATCAGCCGTAAGCTCCAAACGATTTATGATGTTGGACTTGGCTATGTAAAGCTCGGGCAGCCTGCCACCACTCTTTCCGGTGGTGAGGCTCAGCGTGTCAAGCTTGCCTCTGAACTGCATCGCCGTTCAACTGGGCGATCGCTCTATATTCTGGATGAGCCGACTACTGGTCTGCATGTTGATGATATTTCTCGCTTGCTCGTTGTCCTGCAGCGTCTCGTGGAAAACGGAGATACCGTTTTAGTCATTGAACATAATTTAGATGTCATTAAAGCGGCAGATTATATCATCGATCTCGGACCAGAGGGCGGAGACAAAGGCGGAACGATCATCGCCACCGGTACTCCTGAACAGGTAGCCGAAGCTCCAGCATCCTATACAGGAAAATATCTAAAACCCATCTTAGAACGCGATCGACTAAGAATGCAAAAGCAAATTGAAGAGAAGGAAGCTAGTGTATCGAACGTATAATATAATTTAGGATGCAGCACTGTGTGAACAGTGCTGTTTTTTATTCCAATGATAACGCATTGTAATCCAATAGAAACGTTCGTGTAAATCTATTCCGTTATAATGGGGACAAGGACAACTCTATCCGTAAAAAAATATATTGAGGAGGGTTAACTTGGAAGCATATTTGGAGAAATCTTTAGAAGAGTGGAAAGAGGATATTTCGGAAGTTCTTGACCAGATCAATCTAGAGTATGAAGAAATCATGAAGGAATTAAAGGTTTATACGTATAAATATGGCATCACAAAGCAGGTCATCCAATCGACTGTGAACGATGAAATCATTGAAAATATCCGTGAAAGATATCATAAGCCATTTGAAGAAAAATATAACGAGCTACGAGAGTACATAAAGGATCTAGATGAAAAACGAAAGGTGTTTCAAATGTTTGTCCATAAGATTGATGAGGTAAAAAGAAAGGAAGCCCCTCGAATCGACTTAGTTGCGGCCTTTAAATAAAGTTAAACCTCAATCAATGGGAATACTTGCAGCAAGTTAATCTGCTATCATGAATTTGGAAAGCCGTCATAATTATAGACGGTTTTTTTTGTTTCATAAATGCAATCATATAGAAAGGACAAATAGAAAAATTTTTATAAATGAGTTTATAAAAAGTGAAACCTTCTCTATCTATTTTCGTAAATAGTGGGGAAGGAGCTGTTGGCAATGGAGACGAGTAAAGTATTATCAGGACTAAGCTATTTAAGTGTTTTGTTTGCAGGGATTCTTTTTCCGCTTGTTTTATTTTTTGCAACGGAGGATCAAAGAACGAAGTATCACGCGAAAAAGGCGTTTTTGTCCCATCTCATTTTGCTGATCCCGGTTCCAGTGATTGTTTACGCAGCGATTACACAGATAGGGATGAATCACTCAGAGTTTCCAATCCTGTTCATCGGGAGTGTCCTATTTACGGTTGTTCTTAGTCTCATTGTAGCAGTTTGGAATATAATTAAAGGCATCCAGATTTTTACGGGAAACACTTTTTAGCATAAAAATAAACATATTTAGCTGGAGGGATCGATATGCAAGCTGAACGCAAACGGATACTTAAAATGGTGGAAGATGGCAAGCTGACTGTGGATGAGGCTCTTTTTCTATTAGAAGAGCTTGAGAAAACAGGTAAATCAGCGGAAGGCAAGAAGGGTGACCTTTTTCAGGAGATTTCTACTGCTGTAAAATTTGACGAAGCGAAAAAAGAAGAGCCATTCAATTACAAGTTTCAATCTGCAAAGGATAAAATTTTGGATTTTGTAGACTCGGCCTTTAAAAAAATCAAGGACATGGATTTGGACTTTAACTTTGGTCAATCTGTAGAAATAACACATATATTCCAACAAGGGGATGTTTCCTTCAAGGATGTAGATGTGGATATTGCGAATGGAAAAATGGAGGTTCTGCCTTGGGACCAGAAGGACGTGCGAATTGAGTGCAAGGCGAAGGTGTACCGGGTAGAAACTCAGGAAGAAGCACGACGGAACTTTTTAAATGATGTTACTTTTGCGGTTGAGGGTCAAAAGCTTCGTTTTGCTACACAGCAAAAGTGGATGAAAGTAGATGCGGTTATTTATATTCCTCAAACGGAATATGATAAGGTAAAGATTCGCCTGTTTAATGGGTCCATCGACAGCCAGCAATTAACGGCAAATACCTTTAAAGCCAAAACGGCTAATGGAAAAATTTCAATTCAAAATATGAATGGCAAGTATACTGAAGTCGAAACGGCTAATGGACAAATTACTATTCAAAAGAGCCATATTGAACAAATTGAAGTCGAAACGCTGAATGGAGCAATCCATGTGGATGGCGCTTTTGAAAAAATCGATCTTCACTCTATTAATGGCGATGTTTTCTGCGCTGTTCAGGATGGTAAATGTGATGTCATTGATGCGAAGGCTGTGGCTGGGAAAATTGAATTGCAAGTTCCGAATCATTTAACAGTTAATGGAGAGTTAAAAACAAATTTCGGAAGCTTGCATGTCAATCTAGACGGGATCCAAATCGTTGAGGATAAAAGCGATGTGATTCAAAAAGTGCTTCGCTTCCAATCCGTAAACCAATCAGAGCAGTCTTTACGGCTAAAAGCTGAAACGAAAACAGGTGCCATTCATATCAATAAAGCAAAATCAGTTGATTTTTAAACATAGAGAGCTTAAATGACGGGGTGTTTTAATATGAGATGGGTTGCAGGAATATTAATTAATGCCATACTGTTTGTGGCGATAGCAGGTTTTTTAGATGAGTCCTTTTATGTATCAAGCTTCGGTGCAGCTGTTGGGGCAAGTGCGATCCTCTCGATATTAAATATCCTCGTTCGGCCGATTTTAATTATTTTAACATTGCCAGTCACCTTAGTAACGCTAGGGTTATTTCTGTTTGTGATCAATGCGGTCACGCTGATGATTACTGACGACATTATGGGAAGTTCATTTGAAATCGCGGGTTTTGGAACAGCTTTACTCATGGCCGTGATCATGTCCATAGCGAATTTAATCATTCAAAAAGCAGTGCTTGAGCCTGCTAAAGATAAGAAAAAGAAAGGCTGACTCATCTGTCAGCCTCTTTTCTTTATTCAAAATAAACGAACGGTGAATATCCAAGCTTTTTTAAAGCCTGTGCCAGTTCCTCTGCGTTTTTCTTGTCCTTGAAGGCACCGACCTGGACTTTATAAAGTCCATTTTTTGCTGAAGGCTGTTCCTTATTGGTGCTGTCACTGGTTTTTAATTTAAGGTTGTATTGATCTGTGAGAGCCTTTACGATTGCCTCGGCACAGGTTTTCCGGTAAGTTTCGGTCTGCAATAAGGAAGCTTCTTGACGGTTTGTCATAAAACCACATTCCGTTAAGACAGCCGTCATATTAGTTTCCCTGAGAACGTGAAAATCGGCAGTTTTGACCCCGCGATCGCCTAATCCTGTGGCAATCACTAAATTCTTTTGGATTTTCTGAGCGAGTTCATAGGCATCCTTAGGCTTTCCAATATTCACATAGGTTTCAATCCCATTTGCTGCATTCCAAGTCGTTCCATAGGCATTTGCATGAATCGCCACATATACATCGACTTCTAACTCATTCGCTTGATCTGTCCGCTCTTGAAGAGGGACATCCAGATTGTCTGAGTGTGCAAAATAAACAGTGGTATTTTGATAGGTTTCTAGCAGAGGCCGTGCATAATTGGCTACAGCCCTTGTAAATTCATACTCCTGCATACCATCCGGGCTGCGTTTTCCAGCCGTATTAAATCCATGACCAGCATCCAGCATTATTTTCATTTCGCTGCTCCTTTCTATTTTTTCTCGAAACTGCTGCATTCTGTAAAAATTAAGCTATCTACCCTTATAATATGAATGAAAGCTTGAAAAGGACATGGGTGCAGGGGAAAACAGAAAAAGAGACAGCATCATATGCCATCTCTTCAAGATGTTTATCACAGATTAAGAAGCTGTAAATCCCCACTGATAGAAGTTTTACTTTATACAAATTTTAATGCTTCGTCATCAGCAATAATGGTGAAATTCGGGTGGTTCTTAAGCGCTGAGGCAGGAATACTTTCATCAATCTCCCCGCTTATCAACTGGCTAATCGCTTTGGCTTTGGACTTTCCTGAAGCAAGCAGAATAATTTCTTTACTAGCCATAATCGTAGCAATTCCCATCGTAACGGCATGAGTAGGAACTTCCTCAAGAGAATTAAAAAATCTTGCATTCGCTTGCCGCGTATTTTCCTCAAGCTCAATCATATGGGTTTTACTAGTAAACGGTGTACCGGGTTCATTAAAACCGATATGCCCATTTTCTCCGATGCCAAGCAACTGTAATCCTATTCCTCCAAAGGATTCAATCAAAGCCTCATATTTTGCACATTCTTCATGCAAATTCTCTGCCATCCCATTTGGCAGATGTGTTTGGGAAGGCGGGATGTCAATATGGTCCAAAAGCTGTTCCTTCATAAAAAAGTGGTAGCTATTCGGATCATGTTCATCAATTCCAACATACTCGTCCAGATTGACGGTTAATATTTTTTTATAGGAAGTCTGGTTTTGCACATGGTCCTCGATTAGCTTTTGGTAAACCCCTTTTGGTGTACTGCCAGTTGCAAGACCAAGTGTGATTTCAGGATTATTTCGGATTCGGTCAATCATGATTTCCGCTGCTTTCAAGCTCATTTCTTCATAGCTGGTGGTTCTGATAATTTTCATTCGGTTCCTCCTTAGGTGTCATTCATTCTTATTCCATATTCTTGATTCTGTTATTACTAGGAAGGCTGCCACCAAGAATAGCTTTCATTCATCATATTTTTGAAATTTTTTATAAAAAATCAAAATACTATCGTGGATCATATTCATTTTATTATAAAATCATTTATATCATGCTGTCTATTTTGAAATGGAAAAATGAGCGCGAACAGGCGCATTTTTTTCTCGTGTTTCAGATTGTAGAATTTGGTTCTTTATTAAAAAGTGCTAAAATAGATGATATGCTAAAAATTTCTCACCATATGTAACTGAATTTCTGAACAAGACGATGTAGGATAGCTAATTTTTATTGTAGTAATGGGGGTTACATGCATGGCAGCTCCAGCTCCACCCCTTTTCAATAGGAGGTAATGGGAATGGCAAAGGTCTGTACTAAAGACATTGTAGATAAATTTGGCCTTGAGTTAATTAGCGGGGAAGAGGGGATCAACCGGCCGATTACTACGAGTGATATTTCCAGGCCCGGTATTGAAGTAGCGGGATATTTCGAATTCTATCCGGCAGATAGAATACAGTTGATTGGAAAAACAGAGCTCACATTCACTGAAAAGTTAAGAGTGATCGATCGTCAGCTTCGCTTTGAACGGTTATGCACCGACATTACACCTGGGATTATCATCTCAAGAGGCCTTGAGGTTCCTGAAGAGTTAATTGTCGCTTCAAAGCGCGAATCAGTCCCCCTCTTAAGAACGACCCAAAAAACAACGAGATTTTCTAGTTTGCTGACGAATTATCTGGAAAGTAAACTGGCTCCGACAACTGCCGTCCATGGCGTACTTGTCGATGTGTACGGGGTTGGAGTGCTCATTACAGGGAAGAGCGGGGTCGGTAAAAGCGAAACGGCCTTAGAGCTTGTAAAACGCGGACATCGGTTAGTGGCTGATGACTGTGTGGAAATTAGACAGGAGGATGAATATACCCTTGTCGGCACTTCACCAGAACTAATCGAGCATTTACTGGAAATTCGCGGTCTTGGGATTATTAATGTGATGACATTGTTTGGGGCTGGGGCTGTTCTAAGCAATAAACGAATCTCGATCGTGATGGACCTAGAGATATGGGATTCAAAAAAGCAATATGAACGGCTTGGGCTGGATGAAGACAAAATGAAAATCATTGATATGGATGTTCCCAAGATTACGATTCCGGTTCGCCCTGGACGAAACCTGGCAGTTATTATTGAAGTGGCAGCGATGAATTACCGCTTGAAACGCATGGGCGTTAATGCCGCAGAGCAATTCAGTAGTCGCCTCGCAGACGTCATGGATGACAGCAAAGAATAAGCTTAGGTGCGAGGCACCGTTCGTGGACAATTTGATGGATTTGTATTTTTTCTCGGGTGGACATGTTTGTAAAAATGCGCCACCTAAAGGATTACCGCACTTATTAAGTTTTGGTTAGAAAAAATTGAACTATAAAGGAGCAATGACTATGGAATCAATGATACAGCCGCTTAACCCGATTGCGATTTCTCTAGGGCCGCTTGAGATTCGCTGGTACGGGATTATTATCGGTGTCGGCATTGCCTTAGCCTTAATTCTAGTAATGAGGGAAGCAGAGAAAAGGGGAATGCAGAAGGACCTATTTGCAGATTTAATGCTTTTTGCCATTCCGATTGCGATTATATCGGCACGAATCTACTATGTTATTTTTCAATGGGGCTATTATAGTCAAAACCCAGGCGACATAGTGAAAATATGGGAAGGTGGCATTGCTATTCACGGAGCCTTGATTGGAGCTGTGATCACCGCCTACGTATTTGCCAAAAAGCGAAATGTTTCATTTTGGAAGCTCGCGGATATTGCGGCCCCTAGTATTATATTAGGGCAGGCTATTGGCAGATGGGGAAACTTTATGAACCAGGAAGCCCATGGCGGAGAAGTGACTCGATCTTTCCTTGAAGGCTTACACCTGCCGGAATTCATCATTAATCAAATGTATATTAATGGAACTTACTATCATCCTACTTTTTTATATGAATCGCTTTGGAACTTTGCCGGATTTGCTATCCTCTTGTTATTAAGAAGAGTCAATCTGCGCCGCGGGGAGCTTTTTCTCAGCTATGTCATCTGGTATTCAATCGGCCGCTTTTTTGTCGAGGGCCTGCGGACAGACAGTTTAATGCTCACTGAGCAGCTGAGAGTGGCACAAACTATTTCCATTGTCCTTATCGTGGGTGCCATTATTTTACTAGTATTAAGACGGATGAAAGGTTATGCAAAAGTGCGTTATTTAGACAATGGTGCATAACGTTATTAAAGGTATAGTCGGAAAAAAATCGGACCTGATGCTATAAGTTTTAATTCGACCAATTTATTTGCGAAAGCGGCTTATATATTTGCGGAAGTAACCGATTTATTTGCGAAAGTAACTGTAATCAAAGAAAAAGGAGAAAAGAAATGTTGCTTGAATCGTCCAAAAAGGGGATAAAGGCCGGCTTAAAGACAACTTGGACGTTGGGGAAAGTTATCTTTCCTGTCACATTAATTGTCGCCATTCTGCAGCACACCCCTGTCCTGCCATGGATCATAAAGCTGATTACGCCGCTGATGAATCTTATTGGCTTGCCAGGTGATGCAGCGATTCCTCTCGTTTTGGGGAATATGCTGAATCTCTTCGCTGGAATTGGAGCCATATTAACATTGGATTTAACAGTCAAGGAAGTATTTATTATTGCTGTAATGCTGTCCTTTTCTCATAACCTGCTGATTGAGTCCAGTGTAGCGGCGAAAGTTGGTGTGAAGCTCTGGATCATTGTGGCTGTTAGAGTTGGATTAGCCATCATTTCTGCCATCGCCATTAATTTAGTTTGGCAAGGTGGTTCGGAAATAGCGAAATATGGGATGATTCCGGTTAAGGAAGAGGAGCTTTCGGGCTGGACAGCCATTCTGCTGGATGCCCTGCAAAAGGCGGGACTAGGCATATTGCAGCTTGCCATCATTGTCATTCCGCTCATGATTGTTATTCAATTTTTGAAGGATTTAAACTGGCTGGCTGTTTTTTCAAAATGGATGGCGCCTGTCACGAAAGCGCTAGGGATGAAAGAAAACACCTCAACCACGCTAGCTGCTGGATTATTATTCGGTCTTGCCTTCGGAGCGGGAGTTATGATTCAGGCGGTAAAAGAGGACGGGGTCAGCAAAAAGGATGTAACGATTGCATTTATATTCCTGGTCGCCTGTCATGCCGTTGTGGAAGATACGTTGATATTTGTTCCGCTCGGCATACCGGTGCTTCCCCTTCTGCTCATTCGCTTAGGGGTTGCCATTTTATTAACATTAATTGTTTCATTCATCTGGAACCGAATAGATTTGGAAAAAAGAAAGGAAACCGTATATGAGCACTCAAGTTAATACAATCTTATTTGATTTAGATGGGACATTAATCGATACAAATGAACTAATCATATCTTCTTTTTTACATGTGTTAGGAAGCTATTATCCGGATCGCTATAAGCGGGAGGATGTATTGCCTTTCATGGGACCGACACTTAGGGAAACATTTGAATCGGTTAATCCGGAAAAAGTGGAGGAAATGATTGAAGCTTACAAGGATTTCAATATCACGAATCATGACCTGCTTGTAAAGGAATTTCCGGGCGTCTTTGAAACGATTCGCACTTTAAAGGAAGCAGGCTACAAAATCGGGATTGTCACTACGAAGGGGATGATAACGGTAAAAATGGGCCTTGCTCTAACAAAGCTCGATCAATTTTTCGATGTGGTCGTTGCTTTAGATCATGTTCAAAATCCGAAGCCTGATCCGGAGCCGATTTTAAAAGCATTAGAACAGCTCCAAGCAAATCCAGAAGAAGCGATGATGGTTGGCGATAATTCCCATGATATTTTAGGAGGGAAAAATGCGGGCACCCAAACTGTTGGCGTTGCGTGGAGTTTAAAAGGGAAACAGTTTTTAGAAGGATTTGATCCAGATTATCTAATAGATCATATGGAAGATTTACTCGATATTTTAAAGGTTAATAAAGGATGAGGAGAACGGAACGCTTTCCAGTAGAGGGAGGCAATTCCCTTTGGCATGTGTATAAAACCGTTCCATTCTGGAAGGTAGTGAAAAACTTCGCTGTCATTCAGCTAGCTCGCTACACCCCTTTCTTGGGGATGAAAAATTGGCTTTATCGCACCTTTCTGAAAATGAAGGTTGGTGAACAGACGTCATTTGCCCTCATGGTGATGCTTGACGTTATGTTCCCCGAAAAAATCAGTGTCGGCAGGAACACGGTTATCGGCTACAACACAACGATTCTCGCACACGAATATTTGATTAAAGAATATAGACTGGGGCCGGTGGAAATTGGCAGTGAAGTGATGATCGGTGCCAATTCCACGATCCTGCCTGGCATCAAAATTGGAGACGGCGCCATCGTCTCAGCCGGCACACTAGTGCACAAGGATGTACCTGCTGGCTCCTTCGTCGGCGGAAATCCCATGCGGATTATCTATACACCGGAAGAAATGGAAAAACGGTGGGCAGACGATCCGATCTATGGGGGAATAAAATAAGTGAAAAATGCTCCGGTAAGCCTTTATGGCTGCCGGAGCTTTTTATTGTCAGTAATAGAACAGCCTTTAATCCAGATTGTCCTATGTACCGCCACTTTAACGCTTTACCGAGATAACGATAAAGGTGTTAGCTGAAATCTTTTACAACTGTTTGTAAGCATCAAATTGACTCCTTTATTGAATGGAAAAGGTAATTAAATAAATAAATTAAAAAAGTTTTTTATACGATGAGTAATAGAATAGCAAAAATGAAATATATTCGTTTAAGTATTGTTATTGGTTTTGTGTAAAAAATCGCCTTCCTAGTTAGAAAGCTAGGCTCTCAATTTAGGGAGTAAAAAAATCTATTCGCAGGATAAATTTCGACAAACCATTTTACTCACATATGTCATAATTATTAAAAGATTTGGTATATTCATAATATTTGTGACGTTATAATAAAATAAGAAATTTTAAGTAGGTGTGAATATGAGTAAAAAACCTATTCTTCAAATAAAGGATTTAAAGGTATCGTTTCAAACAGGAAAAAAGTTTGTACCAGCAATTGATGGAGTCAGTTTCGAATTGAACGAGGGAGAGATTTTAGGAATTGTTGGAGAATCAGGAAGCGGGAAAAGTGTAACCTCATTAACAACGATGGGATTGATTCCTTCTCCTCCAGGTAAAATTGAAAACGGCGAAATTATTTTTGAAGGAAAGGATTTAAAAAATATCTCTGAAAAAGAATGGAGAAAAATCCGCGGGAATCAAATTTCGATGATTTTTCAGGAGCCAATGACTTCACTGAACCCCCTTTTTACAATTGGAAACCAGTTAATGGAGGCTATTCGTTTACATACTGCAACATCAAAAAGTGCGGCAAAGTCTAGAAGCATAGAACTGCTTAAGCTTGTTGGAATCCCAAGAGCAGAAGGAATTCTCTCTGAGTATCCGCATCAGTTATCTGGCGGAATGAGACAAAGAGTGATGATTGCGATGGCGATGGCCTGCAATCCGAGGGTGCTAATTGCGGACGAGCCAACAACTGCTCTTGATGTAACAATCCAGGCACAAATTCTTGCGCTTATGAAGGATTTAAACGAAAAAACTAACACATCTATCATTTTCATCACTCACGATTTAGGTGTAGTTGCAGAAATTTGTGAACGAGTGATTGTCATGTACTCAGGCCAAATCGTTGAGCAGGGGGATGTTCGAACTATTTTGAAGAATCCTCAGCATCCATATACGAAGGGTCTTTTGAAATCAGTGCCTGATTTAAGAGGAAAGAAAGATCGCCTTTATAGTATTCCAGGAAATGTACCGACACCCGGAACGGTGCATAAAGGATGTAGGTTTGCGGCAAGGTGTTCGGAGGTATTTGACCGCTGCCATGAAGAATCCCCTGAATTAAATATAATGGAGACGGATGGGCATAAGGTCCGGTGTTTACTACATACATTTAGGGAGAGGAGTGATGAACATGTCGGAGTTACTTCTTGAGGTAAATGGCCTGAAAAAGTATTTCCCGATAACGGGGGGAATATTAGGCAGGAAAAAGGGAGAAGTGAAGGCTGTAGATGATGTTTCTTTTTATGTGAATAAGGGAGAGACTCTTGGGATCGTTGGTGAAAGCGGTTGCGGGAAATCGACAACAGGAAGGCTGCTCATGCGATTAATAGAAGCAAGCGACGGCAGAATTGTTTTCGAAGATAAAGAGATTACAAGTATGAGTAAATCAGAACTTAGAAAGACGCGCAGGGATATCCAAATGGTATTCCAAGACCCATATGCATCATTGAATCCGCGCCATTCAATTGAGCAGATATTGGAGGAACCATTAATTGTACATGGCATCGGTACGAAAGAGGAGCGAAAAAAGCAAGTTAAGGAGATGCTTGAAGTTGTGGGCTTGAGCAGCTACCATGCGAAAAGATACCCACACCAGTTCAGCGGTGGGCAGCGTCAGCGGATTGGAATTGCTAAAGCTCTCATGACAAAGCCCAAGCTTATTATCGCAGACGAGCCTGTTTCAGCACTCGATGTTTCGATCCAAGCCCAAGTTCTTAACTTAATGAAAGATATCCAAAAGGAATTTCAGCTTACATATATATTTATCGCCCATGATTTAGGGGTTGTCCGACATATTAGCAACCGGGTTGGTGTGATGTATTTAGGTAGATTAATAGAGCTGGCCGAAAGTGAAGAATTGTATGAGAATCCGAAGCATCCCTATACACAGGCACTTCTTTCTGCGGTTCCTATACCGGATCCTGATATTAAGAGGGAAACAATATTAATTCAGGGTGAGCTTCCAAGCCCTTCAAATCCGCCATCAGGATGTGCATTCCATACTCGGTGTGCACAGTGTATGGAAATATGTAAAACGATTAGACCAGAGGAAAACAATCTAAACGGTCATTATGTTGCATGTCACTTGTATAACAAGTAGCAAGCAGCACTTATGATATAAAAAAAAATTGGGGGAAAATGCACATGAGGACAAAGACTTTCAAAATGCTGCTGATTTCTATATTAGCCATTAGTATGTTTCTAGTTGGCTGCAGCGGCAAATCAAATGAACCTGCTGGAAGCACTAACAGCACTAACAGCACTGATAGCGGTGACAGCGGCAGCAGCGAATCCGCGAAAAAAGACACACTCGTTTATGGACGTAGCGGAGATTCTACTTCTCTTGATCCAATCTCAACAACAGAAGGTGAAACATTCAAAGTAACGGAAAATATCTTTGAAACATTATTAGAGTACGGCGATCAAGATACTACGGTTAATCCAGGGCTTGCAGAAGAATGGTCAGTTACTGATGACGGTGTATCTTACACTTTTAAACTTCGCAAAGGTGTAAAATTCCATGATGGCACTGACTTTAATGCAGAAGCAGTTGTATTTAACTTTAACCGCTGGATGAATGGGAATGAGGAGAGCTTCCCGTACTACTCAATGTTTGGCGGATATAAAGGTGAAGAAGGACATGTTATTAAAGAAGTGAAGGCTGTTGATGATTATACTGTTCAATTTGATCTAACTAGACCACAGGCTCCGTTCCTTAAGAACATTGCGATGTCACCGTTTGGAATGGCAAGCCCTGCAGCTGTTGAAAAGTATGGAGATAAATTCAGAGAAAATCCAGTTGGAACTGGTCCGTTTAAATTCGTTGAATGGAAGCAAAATGATACGATTACAATTGAAAAGAATACGGAATACTGGAAAGTTGGCTATCCAAAGATAAATAAAGTTATCTTCCGTGTAATTCCAGAAAACACTGCTCGTCTGAACTCTCTTGCAAATGGCGAGATTGACATAATGGATGGTCTTAATAATTCAGATGAAGCAACTGTATTAGGTAATGACAAGTTACAAATTATCGAACGCCCATCTATGAACGTTGGGTATATCGGTTTAACAACAAATCGCAAACCATTCGATAATAAGCTTGTTCGTCAAGCTATTAACCATGCAGTTGATAAGCAATCGATTATTGACGCGTTCTATGGAGGAAAGGCAGACGCGGCAGTTAATCCAATGCCATCTTCAATTGAAGGCTACAATGATGCAATCGAACCATACCCATATGATTTAGAAAAAGCGAAAGCATTGCTGAAAGAAGCAGGTTATGAAAATGGATTTGAAATCGATCTATGGGCAATGCCTGTAGCACGTCCATATATGCCTGAGGCACAAAAGGTTGCTGAAGTGATTCAAGAGAGCTTAAGCAAAATCGGTGTTAAAGCTAATATCCAATCTGTCGAGTGGGCAACGTATTTAGACAAAGCGTCAAAAGGTGAGTTTGATATGTTCATGCTTGGCTGGACAGGGGACAATGGGGATCCAGACAACTTCCTTTATACTTTGCTAGACAAAGATAGCATCGGAAGCAATAACTATTCTTATTACAGCAATGATGAGCTTCATGATATTTTGATTCAAGCTCAAACAGAGCCTGAACAAGAAAAGCGTAATGAATTATACAGAAAAGCGCAAGAAATCATCCATGATGATGCACCATGGGTTCCGCTCGTACACTCTACGCCATTATTAGCAGCTGCGAAAGACGTGGCAAATTACTTGCCGCATCCAACTGGCTCTGAAGCATTAACAAAAGTGGAATTTAAATAATAATCATAAAATGGGGAGGGAGCTTTCCCTCCTTATTTTAGTAATAAAAGAGGTGACAACAAATGCTTACATATACGGTACGCCGTGTTTTTTCATTAATACCTGTATTATTTGGAATGACACTCATTGTTTTTGCCATTATTCATGCAATTCCAGGTAACCCTGCACAAATCATTCTTGGACAAAGGGCAACGAAGGAGTCAATCGCGGTATTAACGAAAGAACTAGGCTTGGACAGGCCCTGGTACTTACAATATTTTGATTATCTTAATAACCTGTTACATGGTGACCTAGGAACCTCACTAAGGACAAGGGGGCCTATAAATGAGGAAATATGGCCGTTCTTAGCAGCGACGTTTGAGTTAACACTTGTTGCTATGATTATTGCCGTTTTTATTGGTGTGAATGCAGGGATTATCAGTGCTTGGTTCTCGAAATCATGGTTTGATTACGTTGCAATGGTCTTTGCGCTTATTGGGGTATCCATGCCGATCTTTTGGCTGGGGTTAATGATGCAATGGGGATTTTCTAACGAATTAGGATGGTTTCCAACAACAGGAAGAGAAAATGTAAGGGACCCAGTATCCTCCATTACCAATTTGTATTTAATTGATACGTTAATTCAAGGAAGATTTGATCAGTTTACAACAGTTTTAAAACATCTAACCTTGCCGAGTCTTGCTCTCGCGACTATTCCGATGGCCATTATTGCAAGAATGACGCGTGCCACCATGCTTGAGGTTATGAAATCCGATTACATTCGTACGGCTAGAGCCAAAGGTTTAAGAATGTTCTGGGTCGTTTATAAGCATTCATTAAAAAATGCGGTCATTCCAGTTCTAACTGTAATTGGTTTGCAAACAGGGCTGCTTTTAGGCGGAGCGATTTTAACGGAAACGATATTTGGCTGGCCTGGCATTGGCCGGTATTTATATGATGCAATCGGGTACAGAGATTATCCAGTTATCCAGTCAGGTATATTAGTGATTGCAGCCATTTTTGTTTTGATAAACTTAATCGTTGACCTGTTATATGCAGTCGTTGATCCGAGAATTAAATATACCAAATAGGAGGGATTATTAATGGCTGAACTTGCAAAAGATACGGCAAATACTACGCCAATTGCTTCTGAAGAAAAGCTCATTCCTCCTTGGAAGGAAGCTTGGCTGTCATTTTGTAAAAACCGATTGGCTTTAGTTGGTTTAGGAATTGTTATCTTTTTTGTTATTTTAGCGATTATTGCTCCTTATATAGCTCCGTATAGCTTTAGGGACCAGGTTATAGCAGAGAGAATGCAAGCCCCCTCTAGCAAGCATTGGTTTGGCACTGATGACTTCGGCCGGGATATTTTTTCACGTGTTCTATATGGAGCAAGAATCTCCCTTTGGGTAGGATTTTTCTCTGTGTTAGGGTCGGTCTTTTTCGGGACCATTCTTGGAATTATCGCTGGTTATTATGGTCGTTGGGTAGACGCCATTATTTCAAGAATTTTTGATATAATGCTTGCATTTCCGAGCATTTTATTGGCCATTGCAGTAGTGTCAATTTTAGGCCCATCATTACAAAATGCGCTAATCGCAATTGCGGTTATAAACATCCCGAACTTCGGAAGACTTGTTCGGTCAAAGGTGCTAAGCGTGAAGCAAGATGAATATATTATGGCAGCACGTGCAGTAGGGATGAAGGATACTCGAATTCTTTTTCGTCATATTTTGCCGAATAGTATTTCCCCTGTTATCGTTCAAGCAACACTTGCGATTGCCACTGCTATTATAGAGGCCGCTGCATTAGGATTCCTTGGAATGGGCGCGCTGGCTCCAACGCCAGAGTGGGGGAAAATGCTTGCCGATTCTAAAAACTATATCACACAAGCACCTTGGACATTAATTTTCCCAGGGCTGGCTATTATGCTGACTGTATTAGGATTCAACCTGATGGGAGATGGACTTCGAGATGCCCTCGATCCGAAAATGAAGCAATAAGATGGGGACTCTATAAGAGAGTCTCTATTTTTTTGTATAAAAATCCTGCTTCAATTTTCGATATTGCTCGAAAATTATAGTTATTAAATGGTTGACGTAAGTAATTATAAGCGATAAAATTATCTTTATCTTACTACCATATTAGCGAACTAAAGCATTTAGTTATTTAAGATATGAGGTGAACGGATTTGAGCCGCTTGTTTATGTTTGAAAAGCCCTTAGGGATGAGAGATACATTGCCAGATTTGTTTAATCGAAAACGGAACGTAAGGGCATCGATTGAAGAGGAAATGGAGCGCTGGGGTTACCAGTTTATTGAAACTCCAACACTAGAATACTATGAAACGGTAGGTTCAGCTTCAGCGATATTAGATCAGCAATTATTTAAACTGCTGGATCAAGAAGGGCATACACTTGTCCTTCGCCCAGATATGACAGCTCCGATTGCGCGAGTTGCCGCTTCGCGTTTGTTAAAAAATGATTTGCCTATCCGCCTTGCTTATTCAGCCAATGTGTTTCGCGCCCAGCAAAGAGAAGGCGGCCGCCCGGCGGAATTTGAACAAATTGGAGTAGAATGCATTGGCGATTATACGATTAGTGCTGATGCAGAAGGGCTCGCTTTAATTATTAGTTCCTTACAGGAAGCAGGGCTTGAGGATTTTCAGCTTTCTGTTGGCCATATCGGATTTGCCCGTACTCTTTTTCTGCAAATTTTAGGAACAGAGGAACGAGTCGATGCGTTGACGAGATTCTTATATGAGAAAAACTATGTTGGGTACCGGGAGCATGTGAAGGGGCTCGGTCTCTCATCTATTGATAAGCAGCGGCTGCTAGATTTTCTGAAGTTCAGAGGCGGAGCAGAAGTGATTGAAATGGCTTATAGCCTCCTCGAGAATGACTTAGGCAGAGAGGATGTTCTGCAGCTTCAGCAGTTGTATGAAATGATGGATGACTATGGGCTCGTGGAAAAGGTGAAATTTGATTTAACACTTGTGAGTCATATGAGCTATTATACGGGGATCCTTTTCGAGGTATATGCGGGTAATGTTGGTTTTCCGATTGCTAGCGGCGGCCGTTATGATCAATTACTGCAAAAATTCGGGAAGGCAACCGGAGCGACTGGCTTTGCCATTCGAATTGACCGCCTGCTTGAGGCCCTTAAGGAAGAAGAAGTGGAGACACAAGCCACCTGTATATTATTTAGTCCGGAACGGCGGAAAGAAGCTTATCAAGTTGCTAAGGAGCAGCGAAACCTTGGAAAAAAAGTAGTTTTACAAGATATCAATGGGGTAAAGGACATTGATCAATGTACGAATCAATATGAAGACATCACCTTTTTAGTCGGCAAAGCGGGGAGGGAGACAGGGAGATGAAGGATGCTTTAACCATTGCAATGCCAAAGGGGAGAATTTTTGAAGACGCGGTTGAACTGCTTCGCCAAGCTGGATTCCGTCTCCCTCCGGAGTTCGATGATTCAAGAAAACTGATTATTGATGTGCCGGAAGAAAGCTTTCGGTTTATTTTAGCAAAGCCTATGGATGTCCCAACCTATGTAGAGCATGGGGTCGCTGACCTTGGGATTGCGGGGAAGGATGTCATGCTTGAGGAAGAGCGTAATGTTTACGAGTTGCTTGATTTGAAAATAAGTGCGTGCTACCTCGCTGTGGCAGGCGTCCCAAATACGAAAATGAATACCGTAGCCCCTAAGGTGGCAACGAAATACCCGAATGTCGCGGCAGCTTTTTTCCGTGAACAAGGGGAGCAGGTTGAAATTATTAAGCTGAACGGTTCGATTGAACTGGCACCATTAATAGGCTTAGCAGACCGGATTGTTGATATTGTGTCAACGGGGAGAACTTTAAAGGAAAACGGCTTGATTGAATATGAGCGGATAGTCGACATCACCTCCAGATTAATCGTCAATCCAGCAAGCTTTCGAATGAAGGATGATCGGATCAGTGAGCTTGTCGAACGTTTAAGTGAAGTGAAAAGATTGCAGAGCTTTGATGCCCTCTAAGGAGTGAAAAGAATGCGGATTTTGAAAATAAATGAAGGTGTGTCCATCAAAAGGTCCGTCGATAGCGGAACAGAAGAACAGCGGGCGATTGTGAAAGGCATTATTGAGCAGGTTCGAGCAGATGGAGATGCCGCATTATCAGCCTTTACGGAAAAATTCGATGGGATCACCTTAACTCATTTTGCTGTTACGGAGGATGAAAAAAGGGAAGCTTATGAAGAAATCGATGATGAGATTTTGGGAATAATCCGAGAGGCTGCGGCAAATATTCGGTCTTTTCACGAAAAACAGCTACGCCCATCATGGATGACAACCGAAGAAAATGGTACGGTTCTTGGACAAAAGGTAACTCCGCTAGATTCAGTTGGCCTATACGTGCCAGGAGGAACAGCTGCTTATCCATCCTCAGTGCTCATGAACGTGCTGCCTGCCAAGGTTGCAGGGGTCAAACGAATTGTTATCACTTCTCCCCCTGATAAAAAAACAGGGAAGCTTCCGCCAGCGGTTCTAGTAGCTGCTCAGGAGGCTGGAGCAGAGGAGATTTATAAAGTGGGCGGTGCTCAAGCTGTTGCGGCATTGGCTTATGGAACGGAAACGATTGCACCTGTAGATAAAATCACGGGGCCAGGAAATATATTTGTTGCCTTAGCGAAACGAGAAGTTTTTGGAGATGTCGATATTGATATGATCGCAGGTCCAAGTGAAATTGCTATTCTAGCAGATGATACGGCAAGACCAGATGAGGTGGCAGCCGATTTATTATCGCAGGCCGAGCATGATGCGTATTCCTGCAGTGTCCTCGTCACTCCATCAGAGAGCCTGGCAAAGGCTGTTTCAGCTGAAGTGGAGAAGCAATTGGCTTCACTGCCTCGTCAGGAAATCGCTGCACAATCGATTGAAAATTTCGGAGCGATTTATGTGGCAGAATCAATGGAAGAAGCGGTCGAAACCATTAATACCCTTGCACCAGAACATTTAGAAATTGTAACAGAAAATCCCCTGGAGCTTCTAGGAAAAATCAGACATGCAGGAGCGATTTTCCTCGGACGCTTTAGTCCTGAACCAGTCGGCGATTATTTTGCCGGCCCTAATCATGTATTGCCAACAAACGGCACAGCCCGTTTTTCCAGTCCGCTTAATGTAGAGGATTTTCAGAAGAAATCCAGTATTGTTTATTACAGTGAAAAAGCCCTGAAGGAAAACGGGGAAAAAATTTCGGCATTTGCACGGCTTGAAGGCCTCGAAGCCCATGCACGCGCAATCGATATAAGGTTGAAGAAATAAAGGTCAGGGGGGAGTCCCTTGTCCTAGGTTTATCACAAATCGGGGCAGAAGAAGTTCAAAACGCCCTTCCGCACAGAAAATTGATCGATAAAAGGTGCAAAACGCCCTTCCGTACAGAAAATCGGTTGTGAAGGTAGTTAAAAAGGGTTCAAAACGCCCTTCGTACAGAAAATGGATCGTGAAGGTAGTTATAAAGGGTCCAAAACTCCCTTCCGCACAGAAAATCGGTTGTGAAGGTAGTTATAAAAGGCTCAAAACGCCCTTCCGTAAAGAAAATCAGTCGTGAAGGTAGTTATAAAATCATCCCAAGTCCCGCCAGGAGGAGAAAACATGACAAGAACTTCAGAAATTAAAAGGAAAACGAATGAAACGGACATATATTTGGCTTTTAATATTGATGGGCAGGGAGCTAGCAAGCTGGAAACGGGAGTCCCGTTTTTGACGCATATGCTTGACCTTTTTTCAAAGCATGGGCAATTTGATTTAACAGTCGATGCAAAAGGTGATATTGAAGTGGATGATCACCATACAACAGAGGACATCGGAATTTGCCTTGGACAAGTATTAAGGGAAGCTCTTGGCGATAAAAAAGGAATTAAACGCTATGGAAATGCGTTTGTGCCGATGGATGAAGCGCTGGCGCAGGTGGTCATTGATTTAAGCAACCGCCCTCACCTCGAAATGAGAGCGGAGTTTCCAAGCCAAAAGGTGGGCTCCTTTGATACAGAGCTTGTGCATGAATTCCTATGGAAGCTTGCCCTTGAAGCCAGAATGAACCTGCATGTGATTGTTCACTATGGTCAAAATACACATCATATAATTGAAGCGATTTTTAAAGCATTAGGACGTGCTTTACATGAGGCGACAACGATTGACCCTAACATTAAAGGAGTGCCATCTACGAAAGGGCTGTTGTAAATGATCGGGATTATTGACTATGGAATGGGTAATCTCTTTAGTGTCAGCAAGGCACTTGAGCGATTGGACACCCCTTACTTTATTTCTGAAAAAAGAGGAGAACTGCAAAAGGCAGATGGGCTGATTCTTCCTGGTGTAGGCTCCTTTAAAGATGCGATGGAGCTTTTAGAAAGATTGGAATTAGCGAGCATGATAAAAGAATACGTACAGCTCGGGAAACCGCTGCTTGGGATTTGTTTAGGCATGCAGCTATTATTTGAAGAAAGTGAAGAGAACGGGCTTACAAAGGGGCTTCAGCTGCTGCCGGGTTCTGTGAAAAGATTTCCTGGAGTTTCAGTGGACGGAGTGCCGTATAAAGTCCCGCATATGGGCTGGAATCATCTCACTTTTGTTCAGCCATCACCGCTTCTTCAATCAGTACATGAAAATTTTGCATACTTCGTTCACTCTTATTATGTAGATACAGACGATAAGAGCGTCGTTATCGCGGAAAGCAGCTATGATGTAAAAGTTCCGGCTGTTGTCGGCAAAGAAAATATATTTGGGATGCAATTTCATCCAGAAAAAAGCGGACAATTAGGCATGGAGCTTTTAAGTAATTTTACTGGAATTGTATGGGAAAGGATGACCGAAAAATGAGCTTTACCATTTATCCAGCAATTGATATGCGAGGCGGCAAGTGTGTCCGCTTGCTACAGGGAGATTATAATCAAGAAACGGTATATGGGGATTCTCCTTTTGATATGGCAAAAAAGTTTGCAGATGAAGGAGCACGCTGGATCCATATGGTCGATCTTGATGGAGCGAAGGATGGAAAAAGAGTCAATGACGCATCTGTAATAAAGGCAGCCAAGGAGCTGAAGGCTCATATTCAAATTGGCGGAGGCATTCGAACCGAAACCGATATTGCTCATTATTTGGAAAATGGAATTTCCAGAGTCATTATCGGAAGTATTGCTGTTTCGAAACCAGATTTCGCGATTGAAATGATCAGGAAATATGGCAATCAGATTGCTATAGGCTTAGATGCAAAGGATGGTTATGTGGCAACCCACGGTTGGCTGAACACTTCTGAAGTAAAGGCGGTTGAGTTAGGGAAACGCTTTGCGGATGCTGGAGCAGAGACGCTTATTTTTACAGATATTGCAACAGATGGCATGCTGTCCGGTCCAAATATCGAAGCAGTCAGACTGTTGGCAAAAGAAACAGGAAAAAGTGTTATCGCTTCTGGGGGAGTCAGTAAGCT
The DNA here is from genome assembly GCF_036962035.1 of Bacillus sp. JJ1773. Taxonomy (NCBI): domain Bacteria; kingdom Bacillati; phylum Bacillota; class Bacilli; order Caryophanales; family Bacillaceae; genus Bacillus; species Bacillus sp. JJ1773. The sequence continues at coordinate 51,251 of NZ_JBALNX010000056.1, read as the reverse complement.
TTCTGATTTAACTAGTTTAAAAGAATTTTACGATGATGGGGTAACAGGCGCTATTGTCGGAAAAGCCATTTACGAAGGTCGTTTTACAGTGAAGGAAGCAATGGGAGAGGTGAAGTAACATGCTAACAAAACGCATAATTCCATGCCTGGATGTAAAAGAGGGCCGCGTTGTGAAAGGAATTCAATTTGTTCAGCTTCGTGATGCAGGTGATCCAGTGGAGCTTGCCCGTTTTTATGATGAGCAGGGGGCGGATGAGCTTGTTTTTCTAGATATATCTGCTTCCGTTGAAGGCCGAAAAACGATGGTTGAGGTCGTTAGTTCGGTTGCTTCTGAATTGGCGATCCCGTTTACAGTTGGCGGCGGCATCAACTCATTAGAGGATATGAAAAGAATTTTACGAGCTGGGGCAGATAAGGTTTCTCTGAATACAGCTGCGGTTAACAATCCGAATTTGGTTAGAGAAGGAGCCGAGTTTTTCGGTTCACAATGCATCGTTGTCGCGATTGATGCCAAGTACGATTCAGAGATTGGAACATGGCGTGTGTATACTCACGGGGGCCGAACGCCATCTGAATGGGAAGTTATCGAGTGGGCGAAGGAAGTGGCTAAGCTTGGTGCTGGCGAAATCCTGCTAACAAGCATGGATTCAGATGGAGAGAAGAATGGGTTTGATCTTGCTTTAACAAAAGCCGTTAGTGAAGCGGTGACGATCCCGGTTATTGCTTCAGGGGGAGCAGGGAACACCCAGCATTTTGCCGAAGCCTTTGTGGAGGGGAAAGCAGATGCGGCGCTGGCTGCTTCAATTTTCCACTATAAAGAAACGTCAGTAACTGAAGTGAAGGCTTATTTAAAGGAAAAAGGGGTGCCTGTCCGATGAATATCGAGGAGCTATCATTTGATGAAAAAGGCCTCATCCCGGCAATCGTTCAGGATGCGACTACACGCGAAGTTTTGACATTAGCTTACATGAACCGGGAATCTCTTGAAAAATCAATCGAGTCAGGTGAAACGTGGTTTTTCAGCCGTTCCAGACAGGAGCTTTGGCATAAAGGAGCAACAAGCGGGAACACCCAGCGAATTGTCGAAATGAAATTTGACTGTGATAAAGATGCGATTGTGGTGCTCGTAGCTCCTGCTGGACCTGCTTGCCATACTGGGGCAGTAAGCTGTTTTGAGGAGAGCCTTTATCAATCGGGCGAATCTGCTGGCAGCTTATCAGATTATAGCATTCTTTTGTCTCTTGAAAAATTGATTAAAGAGCGGGAAGCGGAACGACCTGAAGGAGCCTACACGACTTATTTATTTGAAAAAGGCGTAGATAAAATTTTAAAAAAGGTTGGAGAAGAAGCAGCTGAGGTCATCATCGCCGCGAAAAACCGCGACAAAGAAGAGTTAAAATGGGAAGCGGCCGATCTGCTTTATCATTTACTCGTTTTACTTAGAGAGCAGGAGCTTCCGTTTAAAGAAGTGTTGAGTGTTTTGGATAAAAGACATGAAAAGAAATCAGCTGAATAGAGGAAGCGCATATATAGGGTATGAATGAGGAGACCAAATCACATAATGATTTGGTTTTTTTAGTATAGCTTTTCTTCGGGGGTGGATAAAAAGGAAAGTTTCTGTGATTAGTCATCGCAGGAGCTTTTCTTTGATTGTTCCGAAGTCACTGGTGTTTTCTACGATAGAATCGTTTTCCACAAGATTTATTGCCCTTTGCATTATTTGTACCTACTAAGAGTAATTTTGATTTAATTATGTTTTCAATATAAATAACGGGCAAACGTAACATTGTGAAATATGTCACAATGTTTTCGAAAATGACTAGTAAATAAGAATAATTTTAATAATATAATTAATTTGAAGTTGGAGGAAAAAATACCCTAAACTTCCAATTTCGCAAAGTGAAATATAGGAGGGCATTTTTATGAAAAAAGTTAGCTATGTTTTATTAGTCATGTTACTTCTTGCAATCCTTGGCGCTTGTAGCAAGAATGAAGGTGCGGCAGTACCGGAAGACACTAACAAAGATGCAATAGTGAAAGAAGATGTTAAAGACCCAGAGCTAGAGGCAGCGAAAGCGAAGTTCGAGCCATTAGGTGAGATGCCGATTCCAGCAGACAATCCAATGACTGATGAAAAAGTAGAGTTAGGAAAGACGTTATATTATGACCCACGACTATCCGGGAACAACGTACAGAGCTGTATGTCATGCCATGCTCCAGGAGCAGGCTTCGGGGATGGAATGGAAAAGTTTATTGGTTTTGAAGGTTTTAAAGGTTCAAGAAACAGTCCAACAATCATCAATTCTGGCTATTATGCAGCTAATTTCTGGGATGGGCGAGCAGGTAGTTTAGAAGAACAAGCTTTAGGTCCAATTCAATCTGAAGTCGAGATGAACCAAAACTTGGATGAATTAGTTATTGAATTAAATGGTGTGCCTACATATGTAGAGCAATTTAACACGGTTTTTAATGATAAAATTTCAGCTGATAATATTGCAAAGGCTATCGCTGCATTTGAACGGACAATTGTTATTTCCGATACGGCATTTGATCGTTATCTTCAAGGGGAAGAAGATGCAATTAGTGCTGATGCAAAAGATGGAATGAAATTATTTGTAGGAAAAGCAGGATGTATTTCTTGTCACGCAGGACCATTATTATCAGATCATAACTATTATAATTTAGGGATGTCCGGCGATGATGGCCGTTTCAATGTAACAGGGAAAGAAGAAGATAAAGGGAAATTTAGAACTTCCGGTTTAAGAGGTGTTGCTCATACTGCACCGTTTATGCATGACGGAAGCCTAGAAACGTTAACTGACGTTGTCCAATACTATAATGAAGGCGGAGGGGACCATCCGAATAAAAGTGTCCAAATGAGTCCTTTAAATTTAACTGAAAGTGAAGTTAATGCACTTATTGCTTTCTTAGAGAGCTTAAGCGGCGAGCTTCCTAATGTTGAGACTCCAGAGATTCCTTTAAATTAGTGTGAACAAAAAGTCGGCGCCTTAAATAGTAACGGGTTCCGTTTTGAGGTGCATTTTGATTAAATGGAAATTGGCACAGGATTTAACCTGTGCCGATTTCCATTTCTATAAAGGTTTTTAAAACTTTATAGAAAATTGACAGATGAAATGACATAATTAAATTAAAGAACAATGATTGTAAAATAAGACGTTACATTTAGCGTCAATTAAGTTTACGAAATAGTAATTATTGGGGGTTTAAATGAATAGAGACACAAAGAATGTAATTTTGCTTGTTTTAGGGTTAATATTAGTAGCATTATCGAGATTCCCTATTATGTCGCAACCGATAGCCATATTAGTTGGGATAATCGGAGCAATTGTAATCATTTTCTCAGCTATTCTAATATATAGGACTAAAAAGAACAAAAACGAAGTTAATAATTGAAATCTTTTATTTAGGTGTCTTGTTCAATTAACAAGTGCTTAATAAGACATTTTAGATTTACAGTGTCAAAAAACTCTATAAACAAAAAAAAGCGTGTCAAAACTGTTGTCAGTTTTCACCCTATTTTTATAGTCAATTTATGAAATGCACTTTAAAACGGAACGGTTTACTTTTATAGGTGGCGGTCTTTTTGTAACTGTGAAAGTTAATATATTAATAAGTGTCCTATTTTAATACTTACATAGTTTTTAATCGAATACACTTTTACTAGGAGGTGCGCAAATTGAATAAAATCCTTATGCAAGTAAGCAGATATTTTTTAGGTGTGGTTTTCTTGGGGGCAGGTCTAAATGGTTATGCTGTTATCTTTGGATTTGATCCATTTGTACCAACAAGCCCCGAAGCCATGGCATTATTCGAATTTAAATATCTATTAATTGTGGAAAAATCTTTAGAGATTATATGTGGAATTTTACTCTTAATCAATCAATTCACCCCATTGGCCATTGCAATTTTATCCCCAATAGTAGCAAACATTTTCTTACTCCACTTGTTCATAGACCATTCATTACTCCTTTTAGCAGTAGTACTTACCATCGCTCATGGTTATTTGATGTTTTATTATAGAAAAAATTTCACGAGTATATTTGAGAGAAAAGCAGAACCTTCTACTGAATAAGATTTAACTTTTTTCAACACACTCACCAAAAAGTGTTTGTAGATAAATAAATGAACTAATCAAGATAATATATGGTGTAGAATGGCGTTTCCTTAATTTTTTGAGGAACGATTTTTGTCGTTTAGAAAGTTTGAATAAAAATTACTGAAAAGTGCTGATTCTGAGCAACGGGGCAATTATGCCGTAATGAATTACATTCAAAAAGAAGGAATTTTTGATTGAAAAGCAAATCCCTATTAGAGAGTGAGGAAATAAATCGAGGTGTTTAAAATAAGAAAATTCTTTGAATACAATTGGCAGATAAGAGATGAATGGTTTCAATGGTGTGAGCAGCTGACGGCAGAGGAAATAAATAAAAAACGTGCTGGGGGTGTAGAAAGTATTTTATATACACTATTTCACATAGTTGATGTGGAATATAGCTGGGTTCGGGGGATTCAAAAAAAAGAGGATAGAATATTCAAGTTTAGTGATTACGATACCCTTGAAAAAGTTAAATCTCTCTCGGATGAATTGCGAAAGGAAATAAGAGATTTTTTAGAGACAAATATTGACTATATAAAGGATGATCTTGTGAGTGTTCCATGGGACCAAGACAAGTATACAACTGATGAAATTTTACACCATGTTGTCGCCCACGAAATTCATCATATTGGTCAACTTTCTGTTTGGTCAAGGGAATTAAATTTAGTTCCTGTCCAAGCGAATTTTATTGGGAGGAAATTGAATTTCACTGGGGTTAATGAGTAATCCATTTGATTAAACTGAATGCTCGTAATTTAATAAAACTTTTTGGAGGGGCATTCATGTTAAACAATCAAGGATTTAATTTATGGGCGGATAATTATGATAAGACGGTTCAGGCTAGTGAAGAAACTAACCGCTATCCTTTCGCTGGCTACAAAAAGATTCTTAACACTATTTTTAATGAAGTCATGCAAAAAAAGAACTCTAAAGTTTTAGACATTGGGTTTGGGACAGGAGTATTGACAAGTAAATTATATGAAAATGGACATCAAATAGATGGCTTAGATTTTTCATCAAAAATGATTTCAATTGCTAAATCTAAAATGCCGATAACAAATTTAATAGAATGGGATATGGAATTCCTCCTGAGTTTCAAAATAATAAATATGAAACAATTGTAAGCACGTATACATTGCATCATTTAACAGATAAAGCAAAAATATCATTCATAAAAACTCTGATATCCGTTCTTAAAGAAAATGGTAAAATATTTATTGGCGATATTTCTTTTGAAACAAGGGAGCATCTTGAAGAATGCCGGAGAAAGAGTATTGATTACTGGGATCATGATGAATGTTATTTTGAGTTTAATGAGATCCATTCATCATTAAAGAATGATTGTAATTGTGAATTTTATCCGCTTTCTCACTGTGACGGAGTAATAGTCATAACAAAGCGATAATGTAAAGGTATTATAAGGGACGGGCAAGTTATTCTGGCCGGATTAGTTCAACCGTATAGAGTTTGTCCAATCATCATTACTTGTTTCTGAATACCATACAGCATCTTGTACAGAAAAGAGGTGAATTGGTGGGAATTCGGCGTTGTACTTGCAATGGGGTTGCGACTGCTACAATAGTCCCTATAGATGTTAGAATTAACGGAGTTGAGCACACAGGCACGATAACAATAAATGCAAATATTTGTTCTAACTGCCAACTAAATGAAAGCTTTATCAATTTTTCATATAGGGATGATGCAAACGTTGAAAATAATTTCAACTTTACATCTCAATCTGTTGCAGCCCCATCTTGTAGATTTGGGGAAGAATCGGAGTTTTTACAAACCTCCGCAACAGGAACAACGGATGGTGAAACATTCAGTGGGGAATCAGTATTATCCTCGTTTGGATTAGGTGTGGACGGTGCTGCCAATGTTTTTATTAGAGGAATCAATCTAGTAGATGAAGATGGAGACACGTTTGTTCAGGAAAGTGATATTATCATTGATACAGGAAGAGTCCTCTCCTGTGATTCAGTTTAGCAAAAAAACAGAATATGTATAATGCAGTAGATGCTGAAAAGGGATCTGCAGTTGAGGAGCAGGTGTGAAGTCTGCTCCTCATTTAATTCTTGAATAGATCAGAAAGTCGTTGATATATTGATACTATCATATCACTAATGTTCGTTAATATTTCGTACTGGTTTCCGTCCTCAGGCAATGATGATAATCCTCCACTGTCCATCCCGTTTACTTGAAGATACTTGTATAGCTCTTTGAACCGTATATCCATCCATCTATCCTCCAATTAACCTAATGAATAGTGGTTAGCAGTCAAGACAATGGGGTGGTTCTAACGAAAATATCGCATTAATATGATGGATTTCCAAATTTAAGCACCGTTAAAATTTCATCCTCCGCGCCATCGGTTCGACAACCCAGTCCATCAATCCTTTCAAAAATGCCCAAATCCATCATGATTTCAGCGGAAGATGCTTATTATAGAAGAACGTGTATTCAATGTCTTGAATAGCCCCGCGCAATTTGGGAAAGGACATACGTGCGTCTTGTAGAGCAAGCTTAGCTGCCTCCTCTCCCATAAACGAAGCCGTTTCATCTTCAACAAAATGCCGCTGCTTCACTCCAGATTTGTTTTCCGACCAGCCACCCTCTGCACCAATCATTTGATCAATTTCTGAAGCCGTTACTAACCGTTTCGGCAAATAGACCCCCCCTGTATCTTTACATTTCGTTTCATGATGTAACACCTCATGTTTAGATCATTCGTATAAAAATAAAATAACAGATACAATTGGAAATCACTTTAAAAATTTACAAAAAATTCCTTTTACAATTTAGTACCTTCCTATAAGGCACTATTGCTATTTGTATGCAAATATTTACCTTGTTGTACTTCAACAAGCACTTCATAAGAGGGGCTTTCGAAAAAAGTTAATATTCTCCAATCCCTTCTCCAACAGCTTGTTCTTGTGATATACTACTTGAGTTAATAAGAAGGTGGAGGATTTCATGAGCAAAGACTCTAAAGCAAGACAAACAACAGGAAAATTACTATTATTTAACCCGACAGGTGAGTATTATTTTGCAAAAGGCTTGAAGGCTTACCACAAAAGGGATCTTTATAAAGCAAAAAAATATTTACAGCGCGCGGTACAGCTAGAGCCCTATGAGCCCATGATTGTCTGCCAATTAGCTGTTATTTGTTCGGAATTAGGTGAGTACCAGCAGGCGAACAAGCTTTTTCTAGAAATAGTAGAAGAGCTTGATGCGGATATGGTGGAATGCCATTATTTTCTTGCCAATAACTATGCTCATCTAGGTTACTTTAAGGATGCTTATCACCATGCGAATATATATATGGATTTAGACGAGGATGGAGAATTTGCCGAGGAAACGATTGATCTTCTCGAATTGCTGACGATGGAAGCGGAAGATATGGATGAGAAGCTTTACGAGCAGGATGATCTCATTACGAAACAGGAGGAGGCCAGAGAACTGTTGGAATCTGGTCATTTTCCAAAAGCCGTTGAAATTCTGAACTCTGTCATAGACGAATATCCCGAATATTGGTCGGCTTATAACAATTTGGCCCTTGCGTATTTTTACCTCGGTGAAATTCAAAGGGCTGCTGATATTCTAGACAAGGTTTTTGAAGAAAATCCAGGGAACCTGCATGCTTTGTGTAACAAGCTTGTTTTTGCCTTTTACGAGCGGGATTATAAGGAAGTAAAGGTGCTTAAAGAGGTCCTGAAAAAAATTAATCCCTTATCCATTGAGCACCAATTTAAGCTTGGGGCCACACTAGCATTAATTGGCGAGTACGAATCCGCTTTTTCTTGGCTTAGAAGGCTTCAGAAAAAAGGCTTTGATGGAGATGGGGCTTTTTATTATTGGCTGTCTTATGCTGCCCATTTTACCGGGAGAGAACAAATCGCAAAATCAGCCTGGGAAAAAGCGGTTGAATTAAATCCAGATAAAGCTGGCTTCGAGCCTTGGAATGATGAAAAGGCGCAAAAAAGCGGATTTGAAAATCATCATGCTTCCATCCTTAAAAAGCTGGATAGTGAACATATTGAAGAGCGTCTATTTGCCCTGTTCTTAACGGCCATGTCAGATGGAAAAGAACAACTGCTGGCTTCAAAGGAAATGAATCAAAACTTTAAATTCTCCCATTTGGAGAGGGAATATGTATCCTTTATCCGTAAGGGAGGAAAATCAACTCCCGTTCATGATGTTGCCGCGTTATTGTATGAGAACTACCACCCGATTGGCACGGTTGAAGCAGGATTATTTCTAATGTGGTTTACCGTTTTTGTTGAGGCCATTAATCAAAATCAGCTCATAAAAAATGATGCAGCATGGGCAGCAGCTGTTGAATATACTTGGATCAAAGCGAGAGAGGGAAAAGGATCTCAGCAGCACATAGCTGAAAAGTACGGAATCTCGTCCTCCACTTTAGGCAAATATGTGAAGCTTCTGAAAACAATTACTTCTTCACGAGCAGATATTTAGACATATTCTCCTAATTTTTATAGGATGAATGTAGGAAGGCTATAATAAAAATATGTCTAATTGATATAGCCGAATATATGTAGAAGTAGGCTATTTTATTGAAGGAGTGAAGCAACGTGTCTGAAGAAAAAATTTATGATGTTATTATAATCGGAGCGGGTCCAGCTGGGATGACCGCGGCTGTATATACATCTAGAGGCAGCCTGTCCACCCTGATGATTGAACGCGGTATTCCAGGCGGGCAAATGGCAAACACAGAAGAGGTTGAAAACTATCCGGGCTTTGATCATATTCTAGGTCCAGATCTATCAACGAAAATGTTTGAGCACGCTAAAAAGTTTGGTGCAGAATATGCATATGGCGATATTAAGGAAATTATCGATGGGGAAGAGTATAAAACTGTTGTGGCAGGCTCTAAGCAATACAAAGCCCGCGCTGTGATTATTACAACAGGTGCCGAGTATAAGAAGCTGGGTGCCCCAGGCGAAAAGGAATTAGGCGGCCGCGGCGTTTCTTATTGTGCGGTTTGTGATGGTGCTTTCTTTAAAGGGAAAGAGCTTGTCGTAATCGGAGGCGGAGATTCAGCGGTTGAGGAAGGCGTCTACTTAACTCGCTTTGCTACAAAGGTAACGATTATCCATCGCCGTGATGAGCTTCGCGCACAAGCGATTTTACAGAAGCGTGCCTTCGACAATGATAAAATTGAATTTATCTGGAGTCATACGGTTAAGGAAATTAACGAGAAGGACGGCAAGGTAGGAAGCCTTACTCTTGTGTCAACTAAAACAGGCGAAGAGCAAGAATACAAAGCAGATGGTGTGTTTGTTTACGTTGGTATGCTTCCACTATCAAAGCCTTTCGAAAATCTCGGCATTACAAATGAAAACGGATATATCGAAACGAACGAGAATATGGAAACAAAGGTCCCAGGCATTTTCGCAGCGGGCGATATCCGTGAAAAGCAGCTCCGTCAAATCGTAACCGCAACAGGAGACGGCAGTATCGCCGCACAAAGTGTTCAGCACTATGTGGAAGAGCTAAAGGAAAAATTAAAGATACAAGCTTAAATTTTTGGAAAAGCCGCGCTGGATGAATGTTCTGGGAGCGGCTTTTTTTGTGCGGAAGGTTATTGGACAGGAAACGTG